>JAQWRC010000214.1 GCA_029243925.1 Phycisphaerales bacterium | reverse complement strand
AACGCTTGTTCGTCCAGCGCCAGTACGGCTCGGGCCTCAGCACGAACCACTACCCTGATTTGACATCAGGCAGAATGGAATCATATTTGGAATTGAAATACCCACTATCAAGATCAATCCACACGGCGGGATCGTGCGGGCTCTGCACCTGGAATCTGGCATCCCGCAGCCTCCGGACGAGCTGCGCTTCCGGGTAGCGTTCTACATGCTTGGTTTCCCCAGACTTCAGCAAGACACCCTCTCTGGCCAGAAACCAGAGCAGTGGATCCGTCACCCGGCTAGGATTGACATCCTTCGGCCGGAAGTAGAACTTGTTAGTTTCGGGATTGAACTCAGGACTTCCGCCCAATGCACTCGCAGCGAAGTACCGCACAGTCTCAAAGCTGGCATCCATCGTATTGATGATGTTCGGCTCGTACTGATCGATGACGTGCCGAACAACAATTGAGATCGCCCGGAGCTCCTCCATGTCAACACAGACCCCACCATCGGAGTTCGTGTTCAACGGGTTCGGGTCGAAAAGCGGCACTTCGTCGCCGGTGGTCGGATCCGCTCTCTTCAGATCCGGCACCAGTCCCGCCGACTTCAGCATGTCCCACTTCTGAATGACCACGCAGACGGGTGTCTTCAGCAGCTTCCGTTCGCCACCACCACGCAACCCAACCGTGCGCTCAAGCACTCCGTTGAGCATCTGGTCCTGCTTGGAGGTGGGCACACGCCCGATCTGCGGATCCTTCACGCCCCTCTTCTGCATTTCCCTCGCCAGGCTCGGGATCTGCACTGGATCGATGACGACGATGATGAGGTCGCAGTCCGCCAGGTGATCGATGCTCTTCGTTTTCGAAGACAGGCTTGCCGCCTGGTCATAGCTTTCGCCTGCATTGTCATAGGACACAACGGCGAACGAGTCCCGCGTGATCGGATCGGTGATCCGCATCGTGAAGGGCTTTGGGTACTGAAACTTCATGCCACCGAACATGATGTCCGAGTACAGCTCGAACCCGCCCTCCTGCGTCTTGGGCAGGCTGACCAGTTCATCGGGATCACCAGCTCTGAACAATTTGTCGAAGTACCGAGCAACAAGTTCTCCACTGACACCCGGGTAGCTGATGCTACGGCGGAATTCACCGGACAACTGCTGCTTCGCCATGTGATACATGGCTGCGAGCAGATACGTCTTCCCGGAACTCGGAGTCCCCACGATCGAAATGAAGACGCTGTTGGTCTCGAGCAGGCGCACCGAGACCTCAAGCCCACAAATCGGACAGGCTCGAGCCATCGTAAAGGGACGGCCCGATGCATCCAGCGGATTGTCCCAGTTCGGGACATCAACCGGAGACACACGGCGATGGCTCTCATCGATGAACATCGATTCAGACTTGCTGAAAAAACGCTCCCAGCAATGCGGGCACTTCACGTGACGACCTGGAAGTCGCGCACTAATGCGTGGCATGGGACGCTCCTTGCATGGTGATGGGGACCTGAATCGATCGAATCAGTCAAACATCCTCTCAAGCTCGTCCAACTGCGACTCCTCGGACTGCAGCGACTCCAGCAGGTCGTCATCGCCTTTCATCTCGGTCTCCATGCGAGCCCATGCGGCCTGATCCTGCCGCAGCGAGGTTTCGGTTTCGACAAACAAATTGTCCATTTCGGTCTGCAGTGACTCGAACTGATCTGCGATGGAGGCACCGGAGTCACCAGCAATTCCCGCGGCCTCACGCTGGGCCTTCAACGCCCCGACCTTGACCTTGATCAGGCTGATATCCGATCGCATCTTGTTCAACTTTTCCTCAGCCAGATTGAACTGGCTCGAAAGCTGAGCAGCAGCAGTGTTGTAGGTGCTCAGCACCTGCTCATCTCCCTGCAACTTCTCCTGGGCACGCTGCAGGGCATCCTTGACCTTGGCTGCGAGTTCCATTGCCTGTGGTTTCGTGTACGACTTGCCTCCAATCGCCAGGGGGAACTTGTCCTCCTTGATCTGGTCGACCAACGTCGCACCGCTCTGCTTCAACCTCTTGACCCGCACTTGACTCTCACTGAGGACATCTTCTGCACGCTCGGAACGAACCTGTGCGTTCAGCATGCCGTTTTCGATCTTGACACTGGTCTTTCGAAGCGCCTCGTATCCGTTCTCGACCCGCTTCAGTGCAACGTCGTACTTGCCGAGGGCTTCATCGATACTCTTCATGATGTTGTCGACGGCAACGTCGCGCTGCGCCTTGTCGCAGGAAACCAGCACCATCGTCGAAAATACCGCAACGGCACTGACCGCAACACAGAGAATCATCTTGTTGACTACTGACATGTAATGTTCCTTATTGTTAGACCTGGCGAGGAGCTGTACTTACTCGCCAAGCAATTCATTAATTTCTTTCTCAGTCTGAGCCGTATTGACTTCTGGCTCAAGAAGATCGCTGACTGAAACATCCTTACCCGTTGATTCTTGATACCGACGCACAAGCACCTCGTAATCGAGATTCATCTCAGCACCGCCAGAGCCTTCACTGGACAAGAACTCCGTGTTGCGAAAATGAATGACCATCGACTCTGCAACGGCAACATCTGCTCTCCGCCGCAGCATTTCACGCTTGGTTTTCTGACGTCGCTGAATCAACTTCCGCAGATTCTCCCTTGAGTTTGCCTTCATCTCTTCGAGCTGCCGCTCCATTGCTCGAATATCCTTGGCCATCGGGCCTGGCATGCCCCGATACTCTTCAAGCGTTTCGTTGATCTTGCTTCGACTCAACTTGTAACTCCCAGTGGTCTCTTCAATCTGGGTGTTGCACACCGAAAAAGTCTTTTCATGCTCACGAATCGTGATCTTGAGGAGTTCAATCTGCTGACCGATGATCTGCGCTGGAGTTCCGGCTTGAGAACGGTCAACAGCGATCGGCCCCTGCTCCACCGATGAATGATCAACGGCTCGCCAGACGACCAATCCGATCAATCCAACGAGTACGAGCATCAGCACGAAGCCCAATGCACCTGAACCAGCAGCAGCCTCCTCTGATGCGGACTCCTGCTTCGTTCCGGCGCCGGAGTTGCCATTGGGCCTCCCCTTGGCCTTTCCCTCTACGTACATTTTGAATCGAGGCTCACGATCTGGCTGCTTGTCCGGCATATGAAAGTGATGCTCACGCACCAACTCGACTCGAACGATCTCTTGCCCCCCAAACTTTTCACGAGCTTCGGCCTCAGAAGCGGCCTCAACCTTAGTGTTGGGAACCTTTCCGTTCTTCTTGTAATAAACACGGTAGGAACTCATTGAAGCCTCATAGATTGCTGCAAATCACCATTCTAAACCCACAAGGACATTTACCTCAACTACCTCACCAGAGCCTGCCCCAGGCCACATTAACACTGATATGAGACATCAAGCAGCAGGCAATCGACACCGCCTGCTCGAGGGCCCCAGTCATACAAGGCCAATGGACTGCACGAGACCCGACCGGGCTGGGCTCGCGAGCAGAATGAAGACACATAATCCCGCATTCAAAATTTCATTGCATGGACTCTGTCCATTCTCGTCGTAGGCTGAATGCACGATGTACCTGCAGATGCTCTACACCACCGCTGGATTTCTGGCCCTTGCTGCCATCCTGACGCTGGTGATCTGGGTTGTGCGACGACCACCCGTGC
>JAQWRC010000188.1 GCA_029243925.1 Phycisphaerales bacterium | reverse complement strand
ATGTGATTGAATGGCCGGTCACACTTGGGCCGAAACCAAACATTGCTGCAGGGGCGCCGGCTGCATGGGTGATTCTGCCACCGGCGCAGCGGGCCGGCTTTGAAATCACGGAAGCGGAGAAACGCCTGCTGGAGGAATCAGCAAATCTCATTGAAGCGGGGGATTCTGTTCTGATCAATCTCTATCCGAGTTACCTCCCACGGTACGGATTGTCTGACCCATGGGCTCAGCTGCTGGAACCTCTTGGACTTGAGGCTTCGACGGGCACTGTGCTGCTGGAAGAGACGATTGGGGCTGATGGAGGGAAAGCGGTGCAGATGTATCAGCATCTCGTTGAGTTTCCCGCGGAACATCCCATTGCCGCAGCTCTGAATGGGCAGCGCCTCGTACTTCCACTCCCGCTGCCAATACAAGCCACGGAGGATCGTTGGAATGCGTTGGCTACGATCGAGCCGGGTCAGGCGCGTTGGCTTGAGCGCGAGTGGGTGCCAAGCAGTGATCTGGGCCCAGTGGAACGTGGAACTTCGGTGCTCGATGGGCCGGTTGACGTCCTGTGGTCCTTGGAACGCGCCGGCATTGATGGTGATGCGGTTCAGCGGTTGCTTGTTGCAGGTTCCGGCCCCTGGCTGCTGACCAATGTTGCGGATGTGGTTGTTTCGGCCGGTGGGGGGCGAATGACCCTCTTGAACCCAGGAAATCACGAGCTTCTGCAAGCTGCTGTGGCTTGGCTTTCGGGCGAGGATGATCTGGTCGCCCAAGGTCCATTGTCGCAGGAGGTCGCTCGGTTGCGCGGCGTCACAGAGGACACTCGCCGCGGAGCCGGTTGGCTTCTGCTGCTGGGGTTGCCTGGCTTGACCATTGTGTTTGGATTGTTCGTGTATATGACGAGGCGAAACTGATGGGTTGGCGATCAACGTGCATCATGTGTTTGTTGGCTGCAGTTGCAGCAGTGACCGCATGGCAGTTCCGAATGGATTCTGCTTCGAGTGTGTTCACATCGGATGTCAACTCGAAGGATGCCATGCTGATCTCCCGAGACCAGTTGCCTCGTGATCAGGTGCAGAGCATCAGCATCGTTGATGATGCGGGCGAGGCATCCACCTATGAGCGTGAAGGAGATGAGTGGTGGATGGTCTCGCCATTTCGACATCAAGTGCGAGTGACGGCGATGCATCAATTGATCGATGCGGCACTCTTGACGGAGGTGGTCGATTCGATTTCAGTGCAAGAGCAGGGTGCGCTTGAACGCTACCAGTTGCAGACGCCGCGTGCAGTGATCGGATTCCATGCAGTGACGCGCTCTGTCGAAATTGAACTTGGCAGAACGGGGATTGGCGGCAGGGGCTATGTGCGCCACCGTGATGGCGAGCACGTTCTGCTGACCAGCGGATCATTGCATGAGCAGCTGTTTGGGCAGAATCCAGTTCAATGGAGGGAGCGTTCGCTGTTTCCTGGGATGGACATCGAAATTGATCGTTTGAGTCGAAGCATCGATGGCAAGCCCATCGTCATCGAACGTGCTGGACGGATCTGGAAGATGACGGATCCCATCAGCACTCGAATCGACTCGGAGGCGATGAGCAATCATGTCATCAATTTGGCCCGGGCAGAATGGACGGATGTACTTCTGGAACAGCCCGAGGATCTGGCGGGATTTGGACTGGACCCACCCGTGGCGACGCTGCGGATCGAACGTGGTGGTGAAACCATGGAGCTCCATGTTGGTGAGCAGTTGGGCAGCAATACGCAGGACCGTGCGGCAATGGTGGTTGGTGTGCCTGTGGTGCTGCGGATCAGTGGCGATACCGTAGGGCGGATCCTCTCGGATCCAGGCACCTTGATCGATCACACTGGTTCGGGGATCCTTCCAGCTGATGTGAAACGAGTCGTCATCGAGTTGCCGGAAGAGACGATCATTCTTGAACGGGTTCTGGATGAATGGTCTGCGCCATCACATGCTGATCAGGCTGTGCCGGCCGAGACGGTGGATCAGTTGCTTGATGCATTGACGACACTGCGAGCAACTGAAGTGGAACTCAAGACGGTCTACCCGGAGGATCTTGAGCGAGCTCGCGTGACCTTCCATGGCTTCGATGCGATGCCGATGGATACTGTGCGTTTGCTTCGAGAAACAGGTGATGCAGGTCGCTGGGGAATGGAGAATGGCGATCGTGTGATTCGCATCCACCCGGAGTTTCTCGTTCTTCCACTTGCTCCAGTGGATTATGGATTGCCCGTTTCGGATCCAGCTGAGACGCCGTAGTGAAGCACGACGTCATCCATGCGGCGGTGAATTCGTCGCAGGGTGAGGGTCAGTCCGTCGGCAATGGTGTCCGGACTCTGCCCGTCTAGACTTGGTAGAGCGCGTGCATCCGCAAGCAACGTTGGCGCTACGATGACGACCGCTTCATCAATGCAGTTCTCTGCAGCAAGAGATGAAAGCAATCCCGGCCCAGCTTCGACGAGCACGGTGGACAGGTCATGCCGGGACTGCAGTTGCTCCAGAACATGCTGGAGGTTCATTCGAGCGTCGTGGACTGGCATTGGAATCACGTCGACGCCAAGATCATGCAGTTGAGCTTGTCGCCGTGCATCAGCGTCCTGGCTGCAGACGATGGTCAGAGGCGCAATCTCAAGTGTCTGCAGCAGTGCGGCGTCATCGGGGATGCGCAGTGAAGGATCGACAACGATTCGTCTGGCAATGCGGCGATGGCGCACGCCACGAGCGGTCAAGCGGGGATTGTCTGACAGCACGGTTCCAATACCGGTAAGTATCGCATCGACGCGGCCGCGTTCTCGGTGCACCAGACGGCGGCTTTGCACTGAACTGATCCAGTGGCTTTGTCCTGAGCGAGTGGCCAGATGTCCATCGAGTGTCTGCGCCCATTTGGCGACGACCCACGGTCGATGCTTCGCCCAGCGGGTGCAGAAGGGTTCGATCAGTCTCCGGGAAGGTTCGTGTTCAACAAGATCCACCTCGATGCCAGCGCTGCGAAGCCGCTCGATGCCCCCAGTTGCTTCCGGGTTTGGGTCGCGGTGTCCGATGACCACCCGTGCCGGACTCGCGTCGATGATGGCATTGGTGCATGGGCCAGTGCGCCCTTCATGGTCGCAGGGTTCAAGTGTGACGAAGAGGGTGCCTCCTCGCATGCGATCACCCGCCGTGTTCAGCACAAGAATTTCAGCATGTGGCCCCCCATATGTGCGGTGATGGTCCGCGGTGATGACAACCCCAGTGCTGTCGGTCGCGACGCAGCCAACCATGGGATTGGGCTCGACGTGCCCGTGTCCACGTTGGGCTCCACGTGCCGCTAGGTCCAGCATGAAGAGGTCACGTTCAAGTTGTGGGGCAATGGCAGTCATGTTCCGATCCCATTGTCGCGGCACAAGCCGTTTGATGCACGCTCAAATGAATCAGGAGCAGGTGAGGCACAAAAAAACTCAACCCCGGACCATACCAGACCGAACAGTCGGTCTACCGAGGAGCGGGGTTGAGCGGGAGAGAGCATCCTGGTGCCGCGTACCAGCGGCATCCAAGATGAGAGTAGATATTCACATTCAGGTCTGGGCCAGAACTTCCTTGGTCAGGTTTGGTGGCATGGCCCGGTATTCGCTCGGCTCCATGGTCATCGAGGCTCTGCCCTGAGTCATGCCGCGGAGTACGGTCGTGTATCCAAACATTTCTGAGAGCGGTACATCGGCGTGGATGATTCTCGTGTTGGCACGAATTTCAGTTTCGACGATCTGCCCACGTCGGGAGGAGAGGTCGCCGCTGACGGGTCCGAAGAAATCCTCCGGAGTCGTGATCATCGCTCGCATGATGGGCTCAAGGAGGGTGAGTCCCGCCTGCGTGCACGCCTGGCGGAACGCAAGCGCTCCAGCCTGCTCGAAGGCAACCTGACTCGAGTCGACGTCATGGTAGGAACCGAAGACAAGTTCGACTTTGACGTTCTGCATGGGGTACCCGCCCAGAATGCCTGAGAGTGCAGCAGATCGAGCGCCGACTTCAACGGAAGGAATGTATTCGCGAGGAATCACGCCCTGTTTGATGTTGTCCACGAAGACGACGCCGTCCTTCATGGTCAGTTCCTGTTCTTCGGCCTGTTCCATGGTGATCGGTTCGACATTGAGTACCGCATCGCCGTACTGGCCGCGACCGCCGGTCTGCTTCACGAACTTGCCACGGACATCGGTTGCGATGCCGGTAATAGTTTCGCGGTAGCTCACGCGTGGTGTGCCGACGTTCACGCCGATCTTCATGTCCCGAACAAGCTTGTTCTTGACGATTTCAAGGTGGAGTTCACCCATGCCGGAAATGATGGTTTCGCCGGTTTCATCGTTGTATCGGGAACGGAAAGAGGGGTCTTCGCGCTGAATCGTGCCAAGCGCTTCGCCAAGTTTCTTCTTGTCATCCGTCGTAATGGGTTCGATGGACATCGAGATGACCGGATCAGGGAAGTGCATCCGCTCAAGGATGATGGGGGAGTCGTTGCAGCACAGGGTGTCGCCTGTTCCGGAATTCTTGAGGCCAATGAGTGCAACGATTGAACCAGCGTACGCTTCATCAAGTGCTTCTCTGTCCTTGGCATGCATCTCGTAGATGCGTGAGACGATTTCCTTCTTGTTGTTGCCAGGATTCAGAACCCGTGTTCCCTTCTTCAGCGTGCCCGAATAGATCCTGCAGTAGGTCAGATCGCCGTGGGTATCAGAAACAACCTTGAAAACCAGACCGGAGAACGGGGCATCGGCCGTGCTGGCTCGTGACAGTTTCTCCTTTTCGTCCTTGGGGTTCGTCCCTTGGACGTCAGGAACTTCTGTGGGGTTTGGCAGGAACGTGATGACTCCATCGAGAAGTCGCTGGATACCGATGTTGCGAAGGGCTGCGCCGCAGAAGGTGGGAGTACATTTGTGATTGATCGTGCCATCTCGGAGGGCCGAGCGGATCGCTTCCACATCAATGGAGTGTTCATCCTCGAGGTACTGCTCCATGAAATCATCATTCAATTCAGCCGTCTGCTCGAGCATCTGGTGACGCCATGCGTCAGCCTCGCCTCGGAGGTCGTCTGGAATGTCGCGTTCTTCTACGACGGCTCCAAGCTCGCCGCTGTCAAAGTAGAAAGCACGCATTTCGATGAGATCAATGAGTCCCTTCAGGTCATCTCCGGCGCCGATGGGAATCTGCACGGCAATCGGATTTGCGCCAAGCCGTTCAATGATGGAGTTGTATGAGAATTCGAAGTTGGCTCCGATCTTGTCCATCTTGTTGATGAAGCAGATACGGGGGACGTTGTATCGGTCAGCTTGTCGCCACACGGTTTCGGATTGGGCCTCCACGCCCTCCTTGCCGTCGAAGACCGTGACTGCGCCATCAAGCACACGCATTGAGCGTTCGACTTCGATCGTGAAATCGACGTGACCAGGAGTATCGATGAGGTTGACCGTGTACGTGTCGCCATGGAAATCCCATGGGCACGTGGTCGCTGCAGACTGGATGGTGATCCCTCGCTGCTGTTCTTCCTCAAGGAAATCCATCGTGGCGGTGCCCTCATGGACTTCGCCCATCTTGTAGTTCATGCCCGTGTAGTAGAGGACACGTTCCGTGACGGTGGTCTTGCCTGCGTCGATGTGGGCGCAGATTCCAATGTTGCGGACATTTGAGAGATTCTTGGACATGATGTGATCCGTTGGGGTCGTAGAGTGGTAAGTGGTCCGAAATGGACCTGAATGTGGAGGGATACGTATCCGCACCGATCGCGGTGCGTTGTTGTTTGATGTGTTTCGGTGGGCATCACCTGATACGTGATGCGTTCCGCCGACTCTGGCCCGGTGAACACCGGGCTGGACTTGTGGTCCGGAGCCTCAGCGAACCCGGGCGTATTCGTCATCCTCGTTCTGCATGGAAACCTCCGAGTGCAGTTGGAAATCGGTACGCCTGATTCAAAATCGCTGGAGAGAAACATTATTCACCAGCAATCTGGGGATTCTATCGGCGAAAAGAGCCCTGTCAATGATAAAAACCCAGTAGAGGAGCAACTTGGGTTGCAGTTGCTCAGCAGACGCGGATCAGGTTTGATCGATCTATGGATTTTGATTCGAGGATCGTTTCGATATCCTGGAGGTATCGCCGTGCATCCTGAACATATCCTGCGGTGGGCTTCAGGTCTGGCTTGGTGGCAGCGAACCATCGGTTGAGCCTCAGCATAAGGAGCTCCCGGGTGTACTTTGCGGCCATCGAGGCCAAGGAGATCGGGAGGTGGCGGCTGTCGCCGGCTTGCGCGAATGTGATGCTGCACGCAGCTCGATTCGTCGAATCCAGGCGATATCGACAGAGGGCGGGGGCCTCATCCAGCACCTTGAGGGTGTCTTCTGGCCATGCCTGCTGAAGGTCCCGGCGGTAGGTCGTTCGGCCACCTTGGCGATCCACGACCACGTGGAGATCATCTTCAGGATGGTGGTGTCGGAGGTGTTCGATATGACGAAGCACCGCGGCAAAGTTCACATGTGCCTTGTTGCCGGTGCGATCCACTTGAAGATTGAACGCATCAGCATCGATGATCTCACAGGCCAGTGATCTGCAGGTCACTCCTGCATCGATCATGGATCGCTGCAGACGAGATGTTGCTATGCGAAGCAGTCCTCGATCTTCACCGACGGGGAGTTCGGTCTTGCCGGTGTACCAGGCATGTGGAGGCACCTGTGCCCCGAGCACGGCGAGGACGTCCTCATCCGTCAATGACTCGAACCAATCCATCGAATCCCGGGTCACGCCCAGAAACGCCAGCACGCCACGTTCAAGATGGTGAAGTGGATGGATTGATCCCTTGTTGCTGCTCTTGAGTTTCTTTGAGTCGTCGACGGCGATGCGCTTGCCATGGTCACGGCGACCTCTGCACACGGCATGGTCAAGCCGAGCCCACAGATCCGGAGCACCAAGATTCGGATCGCAGTCCTCGATAGCGAACAGTGCGCGGCCCACACACAGTGGTCCGAGCATCGGTCCGTAGCCAGCTTCATCGATTCCTGCGTAGAGCAACATGCCATACAGGGTAGCGGACGATCATCGTCCCATTGCCAGCCCATCCCGACGTGAGTCACTCCCAGCGACGTAATCGGCTTCAATTCGTTGAACCACCTGCCCGCCGCCGAAGGCGACGCTTCGTTCGCTCGCGTGTTCGATGGCGTGGCCTCGAGTGCGTAATCCATCAATTGTCGCGGATGAAAAGCCAGGTTCAAGATGGACTCGACAGCCTTGGTCGATGCGCCAGCGCGGTGCATCCAGAGCCGCCTGGGGATTTCTGCCCGCATCAACGAGGTGCGACAGGACCTGTAGATGACCCTGCGGTTGCATGTGCCCACCCATCACGCCGAAGGCGATTTCCGGTGCGCCATTTCTGGAAATGAAACCAGGAATGATCGTGTGGTATGGACGTCGGCCACCAGCCACCGCGTTGGGGTGTCCTGGCTCGAGCACGAATCCAGCCCCTCGATTCTGCATTGCGATTCCAGTATCTGGCACCACGATCCCACTGCCAAAGCCCATGTAGTTCGATTGAATGTAGGACACCATCATTCCGTTTGCATCGCCGACCGCAAGATAGACGGTTGATGCATCTGTCACGACGACGTGGCCTGGATCATGCGCCGCGTCGGGGGCAATTGTGGCTGCAATCGCATCGAGTTGCTTCGAGTCCAGGAGCGACTCCGGAGATCGGCGCATCGAGTCGGGACACCCAAGTTCAGGTTTGCAGAGGGCAAACGCATGTTTGATCGATTCAATTTGAAGATGCAGCAAGGCTGGATCATCGGGTTCATGCATGGAGACGTCGAATCGGTCAAGCAATGCTGCGGCAACCAGCGGCACGAGCCCTTGGCCATTTGGCGGCAGTTCATGCAGCATTCGATCACGGTAGGGGATGGAAAGCGGTTCGACCCAGAGCGGTTCATGGCGTGCGAGATCGGTCGCATCGAGCGCGCCGCCGTCAGCAGCGGCAGCTTCGACGATACGCCGTGCAAGATCGCCGGTGTAGAAATCCTGTCCATTGCTCGATGCGATGGCTTCAAGTGAATCCGCCTGTGCTGGGCAGGAAAATCGTTCGCCTGGGCGAGGCGCTCGCCCGTGCGGAGCAAAAGTCTGCTGCCATTGGGGACAGGATTCATAGCGATGTCGTGCTCGCTCCCATGAGTTGGCTGCCTGCGGTGATACGGGGAATCCATCGCGAGCATAGTCGCACGCTGCCTGCGCGAGTCGCGTCAATGGCATTGTTCCAAATCGTTCGGACAGTGCAGCCCATCCCGATACGGCGCCTGGGACGGTGACCGCATCCCACCCCAGTGTGGGCATCCGGTCATGCCCGGCGAACCGTTCGATGCTCCACGATCGTGGAGCACGTCCGGAAGCGTTCAGGCCATGAAGGCGTGTGCCGTCATGGACCATGGCGAACGCATCACCACCGATGCCGTTGGAACATGGTTCAACCACCGTCAGTGCCATGGCGGCGGCAATGGCTGCGTCAACGGCATTGCCACCATCTCGAAGAACATCGATTGCAGCTGTTGCGGCCAGAGGTTGGCTCGTTGCGACGGTGCTTCCCGCGCATACCGGCATGCGGCGTGAGTCGTAGGGCAATGTCCAGTCCATGGCCGTGTTCATGAAGTCATCATCGCTTCACGAATCCAGCCGCCACAAATGACGAGATCGCCTTCGTAGCAGACGACAGCCTGTCCAGGTGCGACGGCATCCTGTGGCTCATCGAAACAAACCTCGATGTGATCAGGGCCGGTCGATCTGACGCGTGCCGGGACCGGATCTGCGTTGTAACGGATCTTGGCCATGCAGGGACGCAATTCGTCCCACGCATCGACGTGCCAATTTGATTCATCCGCTCTGCATCCTGAAGCAGCCAAGGATTTTTTCGGACCGACGGTTACCGTATTCGTTTCCGCATTTTTGTCGACGACATAGATCGGCAGTCCGATTGACACGCCCAGCCCGCGACGCTGTCCGACGGTGAAATGTTGGTGGCCCCGGTGCGTACCGATGACGTTCCCTTCAAGATCGTGAATCTCGCCCTCTTGGATCGCATCCGGTGTCGTTCGCGAGACGAGCCCGGCGTAGTCATCATCGGGTACGAAGCAGATCTCCTGGGAATCGGGTTTGTTATGGACACCGAGTCCCAACTCCTTGGCCAGTGATCGTATTTCATCTTTGGTGTACCCACCGATGGGGAGGAGCATTTCTCCAAGCTGTTGTCGTCGAGCGCCGAAGAGGACATAACTCTGATCTTTGCCGGAATCGGCGCCCATGCGAAGTCGGGGTTCGCCTTGAACGGATTCGATTCGTGCATGATGTCCGGAAGCGACATGGGACGCGCCCAGTTGGCGAGCGTATTCGTGCAGTTTGCCGAACTTGAGCCAGTCGTTGCATCGCACGCATGGGTTGGGCGTCCGGCCATCGTTGTACTCGCCGACGAAGTAGTCGATGATGCGGCCGAAATCCTTCTTGAAGTTGCACACGTAGAAAGGGACATCGAGTTGGCCCGCGACACGTCTGGCGTCCGCTGCATCGGTGATGGAGCAGCAGCCCTTGTGGCCAATGCGGATGTCACTGTCACTATGCAGGACCGGCCCGGCATCGAGTTCCTCGCCCGGAGACCCCAGTCGCATGAAGCAGCCGACCACCTCCCAGCCATCGCGTGCCAGCAATGCGGCTGCGACTGAGGAATCGACCCCGCCGGACATCGCGACGAGGATCTTGCCCCCGGGAGGGGGGTCTATGCGTGTGGTGGACATTCGTGTGAGTGTACTTGGTCCGCGGTACTTGGTCCGTGCTAGAATGACACTCATTGGACCCTCTTCCGGAGCCTTTCTCATGACCACCATTGCTGCTGACGCTTCAATCCACGATCTATTGGGCTCTGAGGCCGATTCACTGCTCAATCATGATGCGGTCATCGACAAGTCCATGCTGAGCCTGCCGGGCCCTGATGTCGTGGGCAGCCATTTCGTGGCATCCGACCGTTCGCCGCAGGTGCTTCGATCACTGCAGTCGATCTACGGTCACGGTCGATTGGCCAATACCGGGTATGTTTCGATTCTGCCCGTCGATCAGGGCATCGAGCATTCCGCGGCCGCTTCGTTTGCGAAGAATCCGATCTACTTCGATGGCGACAACATCATTCGTCTTGCGGTCGAGGGCGGGTGCAATGCCGTGGCCACGACGTACGGCGTGCTCGGCTCGGTTGCACGCAAGTGGGTTCACAAGATCCCCTTCATCGTGAAAATCAACCACAACGAGTTGTTGACCAGCCCCAATTCGTACGACCAAGTTCTGTTCGGTTCCGTTCAGGAAGCATGGAATCTTGGTGCCAGCGCAGTTGGTGCAACCATCTACTTTGGTTCCGATCAGTCACGACGTCAGATTCAGGAGATTGCCGATGCGTTTGCATTTGCTCATGAGTTGGGCATGGCAACGGTTCTGTGGTGCTACCTCCGCAGCGATGACTTCAAGGTTGGAGGAACGGATTACCACGCCGCTGCCGATCTCACCGGTCAGGCAAATCATCTGGGCGTGACGATTCAAGCCGACATCATCAAGCAGAAACTTGCCACGAACAATGGCGGCTACATCGCGATGAATGATGGCGGTTCCTATGGCAAGTTCGATCAGAAGATGTACGACGAACTCTGCAGTGACCATCCGATCGATCTGTGTCGCTGGCAGGTCGCCAACTGCTACATGGGGCGTATTGGCCTGATCAACTCCGGCGGCGCTTCCGGCGACAATGATTTCGCCCAAGCGGTTCGCACAGCCGTCATCAACAAGCGTGCTGGCGGGAGTGGATTGATTTCCGGTCGCAAGGCATTCCAGCGTCCGATGGATGAGGGCGTGCAACTGCTCAACGCGATCCAGAATGTGTATCTGGATTCCTCGATCACCATCGCCTGACAGGCGATGGGCTCTTGGCAGGGCCACATCTATGTCACATTAGTAGTGCGTGTGGACGGATCAGCGTGACGCCGTCTTGCCCTGTTGGCTGTCGCCTGGACCAGGCCTGTCGGCGTCCGGATCTTCGTCGGGAGTGGCGTATTCGGCAACGACTTCATCAATGGCTAGATACACGGCATTGTGGTACTCGTCGACTTCCACCCAGAGTTCATCGACTTCTTCCATGGTGAGTGACCACCAGTCGTCGTGATAGCGTTGCACGTAGACGTACGCGTCCCACAGGCCGATGCTGGCGACACGATGGACGCCTCGGGCACTCTGATATCTGGCTTCTAGAGCGGGTCGAGCCTGATCGCGGATGATCTCGTCGATCTCGTGGAAGTGACGCCAGCCGCCGAGTTCATCATCACGGTAGCGAGGACTCATCTGCACATGAACGGGGACGCGGCCGTCCACCATTTCCATGGCTCGTTCGATGTGGCGTTCAAGACGAGCGGCGTCATTGCCGCCGGGATTGTCTTCATAGGTGTCGGGGAAGATGGCGCCGCATGCTCGGAGCAGCCGCTCGATCGACGGCCCGCTGTAGTCGGGGCCAGTCTGGTTCTTCTTCGGCAACCCCCAGTAGCCGAACTTCGCATTCGGTCGCATGGCCTGCGCGTATTCAAGCCCCTGGATATAGAAGTCGAGAATCACATCCATCTGTTCCTGTGTCGCCACCCAGTCGAACTGCGGCCACCAGTTGCCTTCCATGTCGAGGCAGATCGGTCCGGTGTACTCGTAGGGGATGTTGGCATCGAGCCATGCCTCGAACTGCTCAAGGTCGGCCTCGGTGTATTCGTCGTCGTTGTACCAGTCGACGGCACCGTTGTAGACGTAGGGAAGGACCGGGATGTCGTTTTTCGTATTCCAGCCTCGAGTCAGTGCGGCCTGATCGAGTTCGATGGCCAGTTGAGCCCGCTCCTGATTGCGCGCATAGAAGTCGTAGTACAGGCTGTCGAGGGCGATCGGGTCCGGCGTGACGAGCGCGGTGCTGTACTCGATGCTGCTGCC
>JAQWRC010000185.1 GCA_029243925.1 Phycisphaerales bacterium | reverse complement strand
CCACGTATGAACTCACCATTCGTTTGATCTGGCGTGTCTGCAGGAGCAGGCCGAGTCCCCAATCATCCACGCCGGCATTGTTTGAGACGACGGTGAGGTCCTTCACACCGGAATTCCGCAAGGCGATGATGAGTTGTTCAGGGATGCCGCAGAGTCCAAAGCCGCCAACGGCGACGGTCATACCGTCGAACACAATCTCATTCATGGCCTCAGCGGCGTTCGTCTGGACTTTGGAAGGCATTTGAGGGATCATGACGAATCCGATCCAAGGACGCAAGCAGTCCATGGCAAACCACGTATTCAACAGAGGAACACCGATACGATGCAGCCCTCCGCGAGCGAAAGTACAACGGAACAGACCTCACTCATGGATCGCCTGAAGGCGGAAACCGCCCAGGCGCACGCAGAGACCGAGGCAATCCCGTTCAATGCTGGAATTATGGCTAAAACCATGCCTCAGGCGAGGTATGCGGGCCAGCTGTCCTGCTGGTGCCGTGTTCATGAAGTCCTGGAGTCGGCATTGAACGCGTCGACTGACCCGGTGGTTCAAGGAGCGTGGCCAGGGACTACGGAGCGGGCCCCGCTGCTTGAGGCAGATCTCAAGTGGCATGTCGAGGCTGACGTGCCTTCGGACGCGGTACAGGCGACCACCGATATGGTGGACTGGGTGCAGGCCGTTGGATCCGATGATCCTCGTTGCCTTCTGGGCATGCTGTATGTGCTTGAAGGTTCGACGCTTGGAGGCATGATTCTCGGCAAGTGCATTGCAGAGATGTATGGCTGCGAAGGTGATGCAGGTCTGGCCTACTACTCCGCTCACGGCAACAAGGTGATGCCCAACTGGATGGAGTTCAAGGCTCGAATGAATGCATCGGTGACGTCGCTGGAAGATCAGGATCGGATTGTTGATGCAGCTGGCGAAACCTTCCGACGCCTGGGTCTCATATTGACCGGATTGTCTCTTGGACTGCCGGGCAGTGATGACTGAATCGGCTCCAGTCGATGACATGAACGCGACCGCTGACGCGCCATCGGTGTCATTGTCTCCCTGGGTCACATGCTGCGCATACCTCATGTTGCTCCTGGCGACCACGCCAGATGCGATGTTTCCTCCGGTACTCAAGGTGCTGCTGGTTGAGCGCTACGATGTGGGAATTGGTTCCGCATTCTGGTTCATGGCCGTCAACATGATCGGCGTGTTGGCCGTGTTGCCCTTCCTGCCGTGGCTGCGCCGTGTCATGAGTCCAGGTCGACTCATCGCAACGGCTGCGGTCATCAATGGCGTCTGCTATTGGCTCATGTCACTGCCTCTTGGGTTGGAGTGGACACTGTGCATCCGCGCATTCGAGGGCGCTCCTGACATGGTTGTTCTTGCGAGTCTCTTGGCGCTTGTCGGCCGCAGTGGTGATGAAGAGCGTCGTGGATTCCGCTTTGGTCTGGCCGGTACGGTGATGATGTTGGGCCTGGTGATCGGACTTGTCTCAGGGGGGATCTTCGGCGAACGATTCCCCTCCGGAGTCTTTGTGGTTGGAGCCATTGAATGTGGCGTACTGGCCATGATTGCCGTGGCGATACGTCGCCACCTTCCTCAGCGGGGTGTTCAGGTCGGGCATCCCGTGGAAGTGCATCGACTGCACCGGCGGTATCCCATCTGGCCTGCGATGCTCATGTATTTCTGCGACCGTGGACTTGGAGGCGCGCTGACGATTGCCGGCGCGGTCTATCTGACGTTTGAACTTGGAATGTCGTCCTCCCTGGCCGGTCGTCTGCCAGCGATCACGTTGTTCTTGATGGTGATTTTCAACGGGCCTGTCGGTTGGCTTGCGGATCGTGTCGGCCTACTTCGGGTCCGTGTCGTTGCCTTCCCGCTCTATGGTTTGGCGTTTCTTGGGCTGTCTCTTGGCGACAGTCTGGGGCAGGGGTGGTTGTACCTCATGTTCAGCCTCATGGGATGTGCGGGGGCGGGTCTGATTCCGACCTCGTTGGCGCTTGGCGCTCGCGCAGGAGGGGGTGCAACCGACATGGGGCTGCTGCAGACGTCAGGTCAGTTCGGATATTTCATCGCGATCGTTGCCAGCGGTCTCTGGGTTGCAGGCATGCCCGGACCGATTGCAGATGACGGTGGTGTTCGCAGCGACCTGGATTGGTCGTTGCTGTTCATCGTGTTTGGTCTTGCGTACATCGCCTTGAACATGGTGGCGATTCTTGGAGTGGTATGGAGAAAAATACGCCCAAGAGCACACGCGATCACTTGTAGCGAATCCACTTGATCAGTTCCCACGGACTCGGTGCCTTGCCCTGCATGAGGACGCCGACACGGAAGATCCGTGCGCAGAACCAGATCATCATGACGACGAATGCGTAGCCGGCGACCAGTGTGCCGAGAATCTGCCACAGTGGTACGGGGTCACCTGACGCGGTGACACGCAGGATCATGATGAATGGAATGAGGGGTGGGATCCAACTGGTGACCATGGCGAGCATGCCGTTTGGCGCTTCGGAGATTGGCATCCACAG
>JAQWRC010000169.1 GCA_029243925.1 Phycisphaerales bacterium | reverse complement strand
TTTCTTGGTGTAACCGTCCTCGATCAGGACAATCTCGTGAGCATGTGGCTTGTGCAACATGGATTCCGAGGTCGCGGGGTGCTCATCTCCGGAATTGAACGTGAACATCCCGCGTTTGAGGCTGGCCTCCGTGTCGGTGATGTCGTCACTCGATACGACGGTGCGCCCGTTTCAACCGAAAGCGCATGGCTTGCCCTCATCAATACGGACATGGACGAGCAGGCCACGCTGCGCACTTGGCGACATGGTGAGCGGGGCCCGGTCTGGATCGAAATGGAATGGACCAGAACCGACACGTCCCTTGATGGCTTGATCATGCATGACATCAGGAGTCGACTGTCCGAGCATCACCGTGCCATGGGCTGCCCACTGCAGGGCGTACTGGTCTCCATGGTCCAAACTGGAAAACCGGCGTACATGGCGGGCCTGCTTGCCGGGGACATCATCACTCGAGTCAATGCTCAACCGGTACTGACCGTGCGACAACTGCAGTCGAAGATCTCGTCCATTCGACCCGGTCAGTCGGTGCATCTGGACGTATGGCGCTATGACCACGCTGTTGGCGGCGGTGGATTGATTCAGATTGAGGTCGAACTTGCCCGACTGGGCGACGGGTTCTGATCCAGCCAAGAACGCAGGACCGACTCGGATTCACCGAACTCGACGACCCGGCCATCTTGAAGCACCGCAATTTCATCACACATGCATCTGGCAACGGCGAGATCGTGCGTGATGAACAGGTACGACACATTCGTCGATGCCTGCAACTCTTGAAGCAGGCGTAGAATCGATGCCTGCACTGAGACATCCAGTGCAGAGGTGGGCTCATCGCAGACGATCAGGCTTGGCTCCGTGGCCATTGCTCTTGCAATGGCGATGCGTTGTTTCTGCCCACCGGAAAAAGAGTGTGGATACCGAGACGCATCCGCAGGATCCAGTCCAACCTGCTCCAGCAGCTGTCCCACACGCTTTCGCAAGGTGGCTCCGCGTGCAATTCGATGTACGAGCAGTGGCTCGCCCACGATTGCGCCGACCTTCATCCGGGCATCCAGTGATCCGCCTGGATCCTGGAAAATAATCTGCATGCGACGACGCAGGGGTCGCAAGGCACGCTCCGGCAACTCCAGTATCGACTGCCCCTCAAAATGCACGTTCCCGGTATGCGCCGGAATCAGGCGGAGGATCGAACGGGCCAAGCTGGTCTTGCCGCATCCGCTTTCGCCGACCAGTCCGAGTGTGCGGCCTGCAGCCAGCGTCAAATCCACGCCACGCACCGCGTCGACCCACGCTCCATTGGATCGATCTCGGAATCGGACGTGCAGATTGTCGACGACAAGCAGGGGTGACATGGTCAGCTACTAGAGTACGCCCTTCTTCCATGCCTGTACGGCTGCCGATCGACGCGGTACCCTCTTGAGCATGGAGCCCTACCTCGAACTGCTCAGGGATATCCGGGACAACGGAGCCCGCAAGGCTGATCGGACCGGCACAGGCACGCTGAGTGTCTTCGGTCGGCAGATTCGATTTGATCTTCAGGATGGGTTCCCACTGGTGACGACCAAGAAGGTCCACCTGAAATCGATCATTCATGAGCTGTTGTGGTTTCTTCGTGGTGACACGAATGTCAGATCATTGCAGGATGCCGGCGTTCGAATCTGGGACGAATGGGCAGATCCGCAGGGTGAACTCGGCCCGGTCTATGGTCATCAGTGGAGATCCTGGCCCACGCCCGATGGCGGTTCGATTGATCAGATAGAGCAACTTGTATCGGCGATACGGACCAACCCTGATTCCAGAAGACTGCTCGTGAGCGCGTGGAATGTCGCTGACATCGAACGAATGGCACTTGCTCCCTGCCATACCATGTTCCAATTCTATGTCGCCGAAGACCGCCTCTCCTGCCAGCTCTACCAACGAAGCGCTGATTGCTTCCTTGGTGTTCCATTCAACATCGCATCCTATGCACTGCTGACACTCATGCTGGCACAGGTCACAGGACTCGAACCCGGCGAGTTCGTGCACACCTTTGGGGATGCACACCTGTACCTCAATCATCAGGAACAGGTCGAAGAGCAGCTGTCCCGCACGCCACGGCCGCGACCCACCATGCGTCTGAATCCAGCCGTTGATTCCATCTTCGACTTCACCTACGAAGACTTTGAACTGCTGGACTACGATCCGCACCCACGAATCTCTGCGCCAGTGGCGGTTTGACTCATGACTGTCACTCTCATTGTTGCGGCGGCTGAAAATGATGTCATTGGGCACGAAGGCGACCTGCCCTGGCACCTGCCGGCTGATCTCCGGTATTTCAAGGACACCACAATGGGCCATGCGGTCGTCATGGGTCGGCGAACCTGGGATTCGTTTCCTGGCCCACTGCCAGGACGGCGAAACATCGTGCTCACGAGAAATCATGATCTGATGATCGAAAACGCCGACGTCGTCACATCGTTGGACGACGCGATGAGCTGTGCCGGAGACGGTGATGTTTTTATTGCCGGTGGTGGTGAAATCTATCGCATGGCGATGCCACTGGCTGATCGCATTCTGATCACCAGAGTGCACGTCGATGCCCAAGGCGAAACGACATTCCCGCCCATTGACGACGAACTCTGGATCCAAACGGATTCACGTCTTCAGGATGCGGACGACCGCCACGAATTTTCATGCACATTTGAAACCTGGCTTCGGCGCTGAAGCAGGTAAGAGAATTCCCGCCCGAGTTCATGGTCACCATTCCCATGCGTGCGATGCTGCCGCTTCGTAACACATATGTGATCGGTGAACTTTGAAAGGGCAGGAACATGTTGATAAAAATGGTGGGCGCACCACTGCTGGTAGCAGCGGTCATGGGGCCAATGCGTTGTGAAGCTGAAGGCGTTGAAACCAATCCGTATACGGGCTGGTTTCATGCCGACCGGGTGGCCATATTTCGGCCCCAGCATGACTACGAATGCGAGAATGGAGTCGTTGGTTGGTTCAAACTGGATGGCCACGATTATGCGGTGATTGATTTCGAGTGCGACTTGACGATCGATGCCGTCATGCGTGAAGACGGGCTGCTGTTGATGGTGCTTCCAGGTCAATTAGGCGATCGCGGGGCCAGAGGCGACATCCAACCGCATCGTCCCTGGCTGTATTTCGATCCGATTGAGGATGTTGATTGGGATTCGGTCATCGATGATGGAACGTCCTCTCCATTTGCAACACAATCGACTGGACGATGGTTGGAAATCAACGGATTGAGAACACTCAAGGATGGAGTCGTGTTCAAGCAGAGGATATTCGTCAACAGGTGGTCTCTTGAGCATGAGTCACTTGATGTGACGATTCACACCACCAACGAATTGCGAAAAGTTGCTCCTGGAGACTACGGGCTTGCCTATCAGTGGTTCGCCGCCAAAGATGAGCATGCCGGAGTGGACTGCTGGAGCATTCGGGCCCAAGGCTCATTCGAAGACGTGGCCCGATGGCTCGTTGATTGTGGATTCGACCGCTGCAGTACGAGTACTGGCCCGATTGATGTGACGTGCCGCTACCTTGCGGAACGCCGTGTTGTGGAATGTACGCGTGGCAACATTCTTGTCGCAACGATCACCGTGCCCGAATAGAGATCGGATTATTCGAGGACTCGATCGCCGATGGCGAGCAATCCAATCAGAGGCTGACCCTCGCCCGGCTGCACTTCGATGAGTTGGACGGGGGTTGGCCGCCGGGTACTGAAGAAACCGCCAGCACTGAACTCCTCTCCGAGATCATTGCGAAAGTCGGCGAGATTCAACACGATGTGTTCACCTGGTTGCAGCGAGTCAAGAGAGTGCATGAATTGCTGATTCACCCACAGGCGGGCATTTTCCCAATGGTGATCGGTCGAGTTCACCACCTCGATGGTTCGCCCATCACGAAACACCTGAATCGGCAACGTATTGGTCGTGTGAAGTTCGAAGGGATAGGGGTACGTTGCCTTCGAACGATCGAAGTTGGGCTGGATGCAACCGATCAGAATGATCGACAATGCGGTTCCAGAGCAGATCGTGATGAAGTTCCTCATGCGAGCATTGTACGAGACGGCTTGACATGCGACACTGCACGGTCGACATGTCCGTAGAAATGGAACCATCCTCCCTGCCGCCCCGTGACACGACCCGTCCAATCGAGTCGATTGCACGTGAAATCACCGTGGACCCCCGCCTGGCTGAACTCGTGCCGGGATTCGATGCCCCATTCTTCCAAGCTGGTCTCGCGGGGTATTCCGATGGTGCCATGCGTCTGGTCGCTCGGAAGCACGGATGCCCCTATTGCATCACGGAAGCATTGCTCGACCTGACGTTGATCAATGGAGGCAAGGGTCGGGTCCGGGAGGATCCTGACCTGCTGGCTTCAGAGTGTGGCCTTGGAGACCCGGAAGCCAATCGCCTGGCTGGACTGGACGACCACCCCATTGCCGGCCAGATCATGGGAACCGAACCTGATGACATGGCTCGAGCGGCATCCATGCTTGTCGACATGAACTATGACGTCATTGATGTCAATTTAGCCTGCCCTGTAAAGAAGATCCGGAAAAGAAAACGCGGAGGTCACTTTCTCATGGCGCCGGAAGATGCGCTCGAGGTGATTGCAGCGGTCAGAGATGCCGTCCCTTCAACCATTCCCGTCACCGTGAAGATACGACGTGGATTCGATGATTCCAGTGAAATGGAACTCAACTTCCACCGAATATTCGATGGCCTCTATGAACTTGGATGTGCATGGGCGACGGTGCACTGCAGGACAGTCGAGCAGAAATACAAGGGACCGGGACGATGGTCGTTTCTCACCGATCTTGTTCAACGCTATCCCGATCGCCCGATCCTTGGCAGCGAGGACATCTGGACGGTCAACGACATCTTCGCCATGCTGGATCAGACCGGAGTCCATGCCGTATCCGTAGCTCGCGGGTGTATTGGCAACCCCTGGATATTCCAACAAGCCAGAGCACTCATGGCGGGCCAACCGCCAGCGACACCGACAATCGGCCAACAGCGTGACGCCCTGTTGGAGCATTTTAGATACGCCGTCGCTCTTCATGGTGAAATCGGTGCATCGCGAATGATGCGTAAGTTCGGCATCAAATTCTCCACCCACCACGGTGACCCTGAAACGGTCAGGAAAAAGTTCATCGCCGTGAAGTCAATCGCGGACTGGGAGCGGGTTATTGAAGAGCACTACGGTACGGATGCGGCAACTGCGCAGGAATCTGACGAGACGTCTAATCCTTCAAAGAACGTCGAGCCGCAGCCCGCTGACCAGACGTGAGCATCGATTCGATCCGGTCGATGGTTTTCGACTTCAGCAGCTCAAGTTCACCACTGATCCTCAGCCAGCGACGATGCGCCTCCTGAGCTTCCGGGACTTGTTCGGAAGCCGTTGTTCCGATCGTAATCGCCTCTTCCATTCGAGCCTGGATCACCAGCAACTCGGCGTTCCGTCTCACCGCGTCACGTTCACTCCGATACGAAGCGAGCAATGCTTCGGCCTGCTTACGCTGCTCGGCATCTCCATTGCGCTCGACCCATACTCCAATCCCCTCTGCCGAATCGGTCGCATGCAACCATGGGAATCGCTCTGCACGGATACGGCGTACCCATGCATCCGACGTCTGTGGATCAAGCTGACTGGCGATCGAATCAATGGCCCATGACGTCAACTCATGAAGCTGTCGCCACCGTACAGCATGCTCCGACATCAACCGCTTCATGGATGGGAGATCACGTTGAATGCTGGCAACCCTGCGATCCAATGTTGCGGCACGCTCAAGAGGGAGATTTCGTACCGCGATGCTTCCCGCACGCTCCTGCCAAGTCGACACGATTGCATCGAACTGATCGGGTGGCACATCCTTCAGCAGGCGAGATCGTTCACCCTCGATGAAGTCGATCAGATCAAACCCCTCGCCCGCATAGCTCGTCTCCGAAGAACCGCGGCGAGCGTGATCAAAGATGACTCTTCGCCGCAGATCATTGATGGCGACATCCGCATCCGGATCTTCGATCGCCACCCCAAGCGCAACGGTTCCCTCGATGAGAGCTGACTGGAGTTCATCGACACGAGTCCAGTTTGGTGTGCGTGATCGAAGAATGGCCACGCGAAGTTCACGCAGCTGTGAACTGTTTACTGATGATCGACCTTGATAGGCAGCCTCAAGCTCATCTGCACCGGCAGCCTGCGCCCTCGCGTTGGATGCTTCCTGCACATCAGCAAGACCGGAGAGATAATCTTCATAGATCAACTCCGCGATCATGCGTTGATCTTCCGCCATGCCCAGGTCACGGCAGAAGTCCGTGTATGCATCGCGGGTCACGATCGGCTCGATCATGTGCGCGGGGTCTACGGGGAGATCCCCCATAATCATCGAACTGATCAGGGCAAATGGATGGAGAAACTGCATGTGTTCAGATTCTAGGCCAGATTGGACGGTCAGGCTCGAGGATGATGAGCAAGCATGACGTCTCGAAGCCGCGATTGATCGACGTGGGTGTAGATCTGCGTTGTGCCGATATCAGCGTGCCCAAGAAGCTCCTGGACCACACGGAGGTCCGCTCCGCCGGTAAGCATGTGTGTCGCAAAACTGTGCCGGAGCATGTGTGGATGGACATCACGCAAATCAGCACGCTCTGCAAGGCGCCGCACAATTTGCCAGACCGCGACCCGTTCAAGTGGTCGCCCAGTGTTGGACAGCAGAAGCACTCCATTGGCACGCCCATCTTCAAACCGTGCCAATGTTGGACGCAGTTCGTCGAGGTACCGGCGAACCGCAATGCGTGCTGGCTCTCCTACTGGAACAAGTCGTTCACGGTCCCCCTTGCCAAGAACACGCAGTACCGCAATACGCTCGTCGTATCCCTCCAGGCGAAGACCGGCAACTTCGGATGCCCGGAGGCCTGCTGCATACATGAGTTCCAACATGGCCCGATCGCGCTGCCAGAGGCGGCCTGATGTTTCATCTGCTGCATCGAGCAGCTTCTTCATCTGATTGGGAGAAAGAACACCTGGGAGTCGCTTCCAGCGTGTAGGTGTAATTAATGGCGCTGTTGGATTCGATGGCAGCACATCCGTCGCTTCAAGAAAGCGAAAGAACATGCGCATGGTGGAAAGATGCCGAGCGATGCTGCTGGGCTGGAGTCCACGTTTGCGATGCAGCTGCTGAACGTGATCGGCCAGAATTCTGGGATCAACATCCTCAGGTGCAGTCACGTTGGATTCATTCAGAAATGACACCATGGTGCCGAGATCGCTTGCGTAGGCAGACAGCGTCGCCTGCGAAAGCCCTGCTTCCACCTTCAAATAGGCGAGAAAGTCACGAACCGGTCGGTCGAAGTTCTTCATGCACCAAATGCCGCCTCAACGTAATGATCACCGGAATGGACGATTCAACGCTTCTTTCACCACGTGAACTCAGTTCCCAGTGATGTGGACAGGTGTGATAATCGCCGAAACACGTATGCATCAGTTGATCCAGTTGCCCCATGGAAAATCGGCTTCGACAGCAGTTGTGGTTGCGATCGACGAAGGGGCAGGAACCTGCTTCAGCCTGCGTCCCTGTTTCATATGGCTGGTGGGGCCGAACCATGGTTTCTTGCTCCGCATTCTGGTCTTCTCGTGATATCGACCGGATACGCCGGTAGGAATCACATTCATGAGCGGGTGCGGGCTCTGCATGCGGCAGGATTTGCGCATCACAGGCAGCATTCGCCCGGCCTCATTGTCGACCACCCGAAACCACGGCCCAGAGAGCTGGAATCACGGCTGCCGGCTGGCACGCCACTTGCGATGACTCTCATGAGCCCATCCGGGGC
>JAQWRC010000149.1 GCA_029243925.1 Phycisphaerales bacterium | reverse complement strand
CAGTCCCATGTGCACGCTCGGAGACCTGGATGAGTTGACCGGCTACGACGTCATCATCAACACGACCTCGGTCGGCATGGAGGGTGGCCCGGACCCTGAAGGGAATCCCGTCGAGTGCCTCGGGCTGCCGGCGTGGATGCTTGAGGAAGCCGCCGTGGTCTACGACTGCATCTATACACCACGTGAGACGCCGATGATCATTGCGGCCAGAGCTGTGGGCACCACGGTTGTGACGGGCGAAGCCATGTTCCTTGCCCAGGCCCAGCGGCAGTTCGTCGCCTGGACGGGATTGGAACCACCGGTCGAGGAATGGCGTCAACTGATAGACTGACCGCGTGGCTACCCTGACTTGTCAAACTGCCGGCGAATCACACGGGCCCTGCGGCATTGCGGTGCTCAGCGGAGTTCCGGCTGGACTGGAACTGGATACCGATTTCATTGATGCGGAGCTGCGGCGCCGCCAAGGGGGTTACGGTCGGGGCGGTCGCATGAAGATCGAAACCGATGCGGTGACCTGGCTGACCGGCGTTCGCCTCGGGCGAACAATGGGATCGCCATTGACCCTGCAGGTTCCCAACAAGGACAGCCGACTCGATGACCTCGAGCGGACGCCTCGAATCCACCGGCCGCGACCGGGCCATGCGGATCTGGCTGGTTCAATCAAATGGCTGACGACGGATTGCCGGGATACGCTCGAGCGTGCAAGCGCACGCGAGACCGCAGCACGTACCGCAGCGGGCGCAGTTGCACGCTGCCTGCTCCGATCATTCGGCATTGAAGTCTTTGGATTCGTTCGGGGCATGCTTGATGCGGTCACCGACGTCGAGGTGGACGCATCGAATGTCGACCAACTCCGTGCCATGCGCGATGCATCCGATGTCTACTGCCCGGATGAAGGAGTCTCGGAAGAGATTCGAAGCCACATCCGCCAGGCCAAGGTGGACAAGGACACCGTTGGCGGACTGTGCGAAGTGCACGTGTTCGGTTGTCCCATCGGGCTTGGTTCATGCATGCACTTCGACGACAAACTCGATGCTCGACTCGCCGGAGGCGTGATGGGCATCCAGGCATTCAAGTCAGTCGAGATCGGGCTCGGCAAAGATGTCGCTTTCCACACCGGCGTGCAGGTGCATGATGCCATCGAATACGACCAGAGCAGGCGCGATGAGCCTTGCCTTGGATTTACCCGTCCACGGAATCATGCCGGTGGGTTGGAAGGCGGGATGACCGATGGCATGCCGATCGTGGTTCGTGGTGCAATGAAGCCGATCAGCACCCTGCTGCAGGGCATGCCCAGCGTGAACCTCGAGACGAAGGCCTCCGAACGAAGCGATTACGAGCGCAGTGATGTCTGCGCTCTGCCTGCGGCCAGTGTGGTCATGGAGAATGTCGTGGGGTACGAGGTGGCGAAGGCCTTCCTCGAGAAGTTCGGCGGCGACACCATGGATGAGGTCGGGGCCAATTACCGTTCGTATCTCGCCATGGCACGCTCACTCTGAAGAGAGTGAGCGGGTCCACGCGTATTCCATGATCGTGGATCGCAATGTGCACTCATCGTGCTTGAGCGTCATGAGCATCACGTCATTCAGCAGGGCAAACTCATACTGACCAGTCATGGTTGAGCATGGGCCGCCATCGTCATCGGCAAGCGTGACGTCGGTCTTCGTGGAGCGGAACTGGCCGGTAAAGGGCGGGGCGCCGGTCATCGAAGGTTGGACAACGTAGATGCCGTCGCGTTGTTCCGCGTCATCGGACATGAGGTCGAGCACCGTGCCGTCATATGTGCTTACCCATGTTCCCGTGATGTGCTGTGGAGGAGGTGAGCTGCAGGCGGCAAGTGTCGTTGCGAGCAGGATGAAAAGCAGAGTGCGCATGCCGGCATGGTACCGGTTCTGCCTGCGACACGACCCCCACCCGGAAGTGGAGGTCGTGTGTGGAGATGGTGTTTCCCGGAATGGGGAGCACCATGAGGAGGGAGTTCGCTTGGGTCAGCTGTCCACCGACGCCCACGCCTCACTGTGGACTGTTTCAAAGTGGAAGGTGTTCCCATCGCTGTCGACCCGTATGCAGTCGCCTTCCTGGACCTGATCAGAAAGGATCAGTGCGGCGACTTCATTTTCGATTCGTTGGCGAAGGACGCGGCGCAATGGGCGGGCACCAAATTGGGGGTCCCACCCCTCGGAGACGAGCTGGTCGAGGGCCGCTTCTGTAAGTTCCAGTTCCAGTCCGCGATCCGCCATGCGAGTGGCGAGCGCTTCGACCTGAATGCCCGCGATGTCGTGGAGTTGTTTTTTACCGAGCTGGTGGAAGACCACGGTGTCGTCGATGCGATTGAGCAGTTCCGGGCGCAGTGATTGCTTGAGCAGTTCACGCATGCGAGCATCGATTTCGTCATCAGAGGCGCCCGATTCTGTCATGTCCAGCAGCTGCTGTGATCCGATGTTGCTCGTCATCACAATGATGCTGTTGGTGAAGTCAACGGTGCGGCCGTGCCCATCGGTCAATCTGCCATCTTCAAGCACCTGGAGCAGGATGTTGCTGACATCGGGGTGCGCTTTTTCCATCTCATCGAAGAGCACGACGCAATAGGGTCGGCGTCGGACGGCTTCGGTGAGTCGTCCGCCTTGTTCATAGCCAACGTAGCCGGGAGGGGCGCCGATGAGTCGGGCTACGGCGTGCTGTTCCATGTACTCGCTCATGTCGATGCGAACCATGGCGTCTTCGGTGCTGAAGAGAAACTCCGCGAGCGTCTTGCACAGTTCGGTCTTGCCCGTGCCCGTTGGGCCAAGGAAGAGGAATGAGCCGATGGGTCGGCCAGCATCATCGAGCCCGGCTCGGTTGCGTCGGACCGCATCGGAGACGGCGACGACCGCTTCGTCCTGACCGATGACGCGCTGTTGAAGTGTCTGTTCCATGTCAAGCAGTCGTTCACGTTCGGCTTCAACCAGGCGGGTCGCAGGGATGCCGGTCCAGGCGGCGACGACTTCTGCAATCTGCTCGGCATCGACCTCTTCACGCACCAGTGAGCGGCCTTCACGCTGCCGGGCATCTAGTGTGGATTCCGCTGCTGCCAGGCGTTCATCAAGTTCGCGCTGCGTTCCATATTGGATGCGCGCGGCAGTTTCCAGATCACCGCGACGGCGAGCTTGTTCCAGCTCTGTGTGTGCAGCGTCGATGGCCTCCTTGACGGCACTGATCTCGTCGAGTTCCGCCTTTTCAACGTCCCACTGGGCGGTCAGCGTGTGGTTGGATTCCTCCAGCTCGGCCAGTTCGGATTCTAGCGTACGCAGCCGTTCCTTCGAGGCATCGTCCTGTTCGAGCTTGAGCGCTTCACGTTCGATCTCGAGTTGCATGATGCGCCGTCGCAGTGATTCAAGTTCCACTGGCATGGAATCATTTTCAAGCCGGAGTTTCGATGCAGCCTCATCGAGCAGGTCGATGGCCTTGTCCGGCAGGAATCGATCCGCGATGTACCGGTGGGACAACATGGCGGATGCGACGAGTGCGCCATCCTGGATGCGGATGCCGTGATGCGCTTCATACCTCGGCTTGAGTCCACGGAGGATCGCAAGTGTGGCTTCTGCGGAAGGCTCATCGACGTAGACGGATTGGAACCGACGTTCGAAGGCGGCGTCCTTTTCGATGTGCTGACGATATTCATCCAACGTAGTCGCACCGATGCACCGCAGCTCGCCGCGGGCAAGCGCAGGCTTGAGCAGGTTGCCGGCGGAGACAGACCCTTCGGCGGCTCCGGCTCCGACGATGGTGTGCAGCTCATCTATGAAGAGAATGATGCGCCCTTCAGCGGCGGTGACTTCACGCAGGACGGCCTTGAGCCGTTCCTCGAACTCGCCGCGGAACTTCGTGCCTGCAAGCAGTTGGCCGACATCGAGGGCCATGATGCGTGCATTGCGCATGCCGTTTGGACAATCGTGATCGACAATCCGCTGTGCGAGCCCCTCGGCGATGGCGGTCTTGCCTGTGCCGGGCTCGCCAATGAGTACGGGATTGTTCTTCGTTCGGCGCGAGAGGACCTGCATGCAGCGGCGGATCTCTTCATCGCGACCGATGACCGGATCAAGTCGCCCAGATGCAGCCAGTTCGTTGAGGTCAATCGCGTATTTCGAAAGTGCCTCGTATGTCGCTTCGGCTTCCGGATCATTGATGTTCGTGACACCTGACGCGCTTCGCAGCTCATCGACAGCGGCGCGAAGGACGCGGGGTTCAAGGCCAACAGTGCGCAATGCATCGGCAGCGGTGGAGGGAACCTCAGCCAAGGACATCAGCAGGTGTTCTACGGAGACGTATTGATCCTGCATCGATTCGGCGAGTGTTGCGGCGGTTGTCAGAACCTTCATTAGCCCCGGTGACGTTTGAGGCGTGTGGCCACCTGGTGCTGAGATGGTCGGAAGTTGGTTCAACTGCGCTGTGACAAGTTCCTTGACTCGTGCCGGCTCACGGCCGGCGCGGTGCACGATCGACGTCGACACGTTGTCGCGGTCATTGAGCATGGCAGCGAGTATGTGCAGCGGCAGCAACTCTGCGTGCTCCATCTCATGGGCAAGCGATTGTGCTGAGGAAATGCTGTGTCGAGCCTGAGTGGTCAGAGTGTCAAGATTCATGGGTGCTCCAGTCTCATCAGGGCAATCACCGGTGGTGATCTCCTGAGTAGGAGTTGCAATGACCGTGCCATGTAAAAAACCGCTCTCAAGATGCTTTCAGGGCGTTCGAGGCTGCCAGCATGGCAGGGCCCTTCTATCATTCCCTGCATGCACGCAGTATCAGATTCAACCCCCTCGCGAAATCGCATCCGCCCCATGCAGGGTATGGCCATTCTGTTGTTGGTTGGAATCGCCGGCCTCGGCATCTGGTGGGGAGTAAAGATGGTGGGCGCATCGCCCTTGCAGCCGGTCGAATCTGGCACGCATGATTTCGGCATTGTGTTGATCGAGGGTAAGGACGCCACGGTTGAGCATGTCTTCCGGTTGAAGAACACCACGGATACTTCACTGCAGATCATCAAGACCGTGCCAAGTTGCGGGTGCACCTGGGCCGGGCCTGGCGAACCAGATCTCCCCGCGGGCGCAATCATGGAACTTCCCGTCACGATGACAGTGAAGGAGTCGCACAAGATCGACTCGAACATCAAGGTCGTGCTTGAAGGGCACAGCCCATTGGTGCTCTGGCTCTCGGCGGAAGGACGTATTCGAAAGGGACTGCGGCATGTTCCCGAGTATCTGCGCCTCAAGCCGTCGCATCCCGATGCCATTGCGAGGTTGTTCGTCGAATGGTGGGAAGAGTCCCCGCCGCCACCGCCAGTGATTCAAACAGCTCGAACATTGAACGTGGAATTTCTCGGTTGGGAGTTGAAGTCGCGTGGCAAGCGTCGACTTGGGACACCAGATCGATACACCGCACAACTTTCCATTCACACTGAAGGTGACCCGCCGCTGAATGCATTCGTTCGAGCCGTCATGCCCGATGGTCAGGAGACAGCTATCCCGATCAATCCGCCCGGCAGTTTTGGTGAGACTCGAGGCGGAGCGCCTCCGCTGATCCCCGGGACTCCGGAGTTCACATTTGATCCGTCTCAGATTGAAGCAGATGAACCGGGAGATGCTCCGGCGCCAGTTCCGGACGAGCATTGATCCAGGCCACCAGCCAGCAGAAGGCGTCCACCAGTCTCGGCCCAGGGCGGTTGAACCACGCGCTGCCATCGACGAGTGCGACGTGTCCCTGTTGCACGGCGGGCAGTTCATTCCACCATGGCGCCGATGTCAGGACGTCCTGTTCACGTTTGATGGCTGCAAGGTCGTAGCCGCAGGGTGACACGATCAGGCGATCGGGCGCAGCTGCGACCATCGCCTCCGGTTCAATGACTTTTGATCGTGCTCCAGCCGTGTTCAGAACATGATGCCCCCCGGCCTGCTCGATGAGTTCGGGTGTCCAGTGGCCGGCGATGAAGAGTGGATCCATCCATTCCAGCAGCACCGTGGTCGGACCCGTAACGAGATCGTTCACGTGATCTCGGGCGGACCACCATCGGGCGCGGAGTTCGACGACCGCGTGGCGAGCGGGCGAACTCAACTGGCACGCTTCTCCAATGCGAAGCATGTCATCAAAGACATCTTCGAGTCTGGTGGGGTTGAGATTCAACACGCCTGGTGTGCTTGGCAGGGTGGAAGCGACCCGCTGGACCGTGTGCAGGTCGATGGAGCAGACGTCACACAGATCCTGAGTCAGGATGAGATCGGGCTCCAATGCGGCGAGTGCTTCTTCGTCGAGCGTATAGAGCGAGTTGTTCGAATCGAGCGTGGATCGGACTTCCTGATCGATGGCGGCGCTGGAGGTCGCAGTTCCATGTTGGCCAGTCAGTGCGGGAAGGTGCTGTATCGATGGAGGCCAGTCGCATTCATGGGATCGGCCGACAAGCAGTTCTGCCCCACCTGGGATGGCGCAGAGGAGTTCCGTTGCTGATGGAAGCAGTGATACGACCCGCAGCATCAGGATTTCAGGCCAAAGAATGTGTCCGCATTGGCATCCATGGTGTGTATGAACTCATCGGGATCGATGCTGCGAAGTTCCGCGAGAAAGCGTGCGGTATGCACGACATTGCATGGTTCGTTTGGTCGCATCTTTCGGACCGGTACCGGACTGAGGTAGGGGGCGTCGGTTTCGACCATCAAGCGATCGATGGGAACGAGTTTGGCTGCTTCTGCAACTTCCGGTGCATTTGGAAACGTCACGACTCCGGTAAAGCTGACGTGGCATCCCGCATCCAGAATGAGCCGGACGGTTTCAGCATCCCCCGTGTAGCAATGAAATACACAGCGCTCCAGAGCAAGGCTGGAGGTGTTGAGCACATCAAGCAAGTCCGGCACTGCCTCGCGGCAGTGGAGGACGACCGGCAGCTCGATCTGGGAGCGCTCGATTGCTCCAAGTTGTTCTTCCAGAAGGGTTTGCTGCGATTGGCGGCTGGGTTTTTCGTAGTACCAATCAAGCCCGAGTTCGCCCCAGGCGACGCACCGATCATCAGCGGCCGCAATGAGCATGGGGCCGAAATCATGTGGTTCGTCTGCTTCGTGGGGGTGGATGCCTGCGGTGCACCAGACGTGGTCATATGTCTTGGCCACGTCCAATCCTGCAATGGTGTCTTCGGGTCCGGTTGCGACGGTGATCATGCGATCAACACCGGCTTCAGCCGCATTGGTGAGGACTTCCTGCAGTCGTGGTCGAAGCTGGCTTGAAACAAGATGGCAATGGGTATCGATCATTGAGTGGTGATCGTATCCAGAGCGACCTGGTCCTGCCCTCCTAGAGCTCCCAAGGTTCCTTTTCATTGGGGCAGAAGGCCAAAGCCAATGGCAGGCTGAGGGTCATCAATATTGGGATGGCGACAAGGAATGTCATTGGTTCCCCTACGTTTCAATGCCTCTCATTCACGCGTGCGTTGCCCTTATGTTCGTTGGAGTGGTTGAAATGGATCCCCTCCATTTCAACTAGGCGCTTGGAGTGATTTTGTGTGCCGTACATGCCAATAAATATGGCTTTGGCATGGTGTGGGGGACTGAAATGCGTAGCGGGTGACGCGTGGATTATGAATCTGGATCGCGCAGACTACAGCATTGAGACTAAGTCTCAATAGTGGCGACAATGCACTATTTTCATAGGCTTATCTGGCGCTTCATAACGCCGGTTCTTGTTGACATTTGGGCCCAAGGAGCAGATGATATTTAACTCCACTTTGTGAAATAAATCACAAACATTCCTCGAATTCGTTGCCGCCAGAGACTCATGGGTCGATACCACTACACCTTCCCGAAATGGACGAACTTGATTCTTCCGATGGTGCTCACCGTGGGTGCCACTGCGCCGCTGTACGTTGCCTTCATGGTTGCGTGGGGATTCAGTCCCAGGACAACGGATGTCGGGTACATGCCAACACAGCCGGTGCCGTTCAGCCACCGCGTGCATGCGGGTGAGTTGGGCATCGATTGTCGGTACTGCCACAACACGGTTGAGTACGCCGCTTCAGCGGCGATTCCTCCCACGCAGACATGCATGAACTGTCACACGCAGATTCATCCTGAGAGCGTGCACATTGCGCCGCTGCACGAAAGTTATGAAACCGGAATGCCTGTGCCATGGATCAAGGTGCATGACACTCCTGATTACGCGTACTTCGATCATTCGGCACACGTCGCACGAGGCGTCAGTTGTGTCAGCTGCCACGGTCGCATCGATACGATGGAGACGGTGTATCAGCACGAGCGACTGAGCATGGGATGGTGCCTTGAATGCCATCGCGATCCCGGATTGCATGTGCGCAACCCCGACCTGGTAACGCAGTTGGAATGGGGTTGGGAAATGAGTGATGCCGAGCGGCGTGCTGAAGGTGCACTGTGGCTCGCCGATCATCGCCTCCAACCTTCGCAGGATTGTTCGACATGCCATCGATGAACCATCGCGACACAGGTCGGACGTACTGGCGCAGCCTCGATGAGCTTGCGGACACAC
>JAQWRC010000146.1 GCA_029243925.1 Phycisphaerales bacterium | reverse complement strand
GCACTGGCCGATTTCGATCATGATGCGGGGCAGCGAAGCCACTCGTGGGACATCGCAGCAGCCCAGCAGCATCGAGCTGCCATTCAACACCTCCAGGACGAACAGCAACGGCAAGCCGTTGAACATTGCTTCCACCTCCATGCTTCATGCGTCCTTCCGCTGCTTGAATCGTGCCCGCAGGGAATGCTGCATGGGGATTTCAATGATGAAAACATCCTTGTTGACGGAACGAACATCGTTGGACTGCTTGATTTCGGCGACTGCCTGCACGGCGCGCTGATCCAGGATCTCGGCATCACCTTGGCCTACGCACTCGAACAAGACGGCGTGACACTCGATACTGCGGCCCATCTGATACGCGGCTATGAATCCATCCGCCCGCTGAATCAGCGTGAGCAATCAATGCTGGCTCCGGTGGCGATGGCCAGACTGGCGACCTACATCTGCGTCAATGCAACGATGCACGCCGCCAACCCCACCGACCACATGCGGAATCTGCACACCGACTCTGCATGGAACGCCATGGCGATGCTGACGGCTGTTCCTCCACGTGCTGCTGAAGCACTCCTATGCGTGCACTGCCACGATCACCGTCTGAACCATCGTTCCAGTGAACCCGCCGCCGAATCACGTGCACTCCATCTGAGCCCGTCGCTCTCGCTGAACTTCGACTCGCCACTCCACATGACCACAGGCCGCGGCCAATACCTCATCGCTGAAGATGGAACGCCGTACCTTGACCTCGTCAACAACGTCTGCCATGTCGGGCACTGCCACCCACATGTCGTCAAAGCCATTGCCACCCAAGCCGCCGCCCTCAACACCAATACCAGATACCTTCATGAACTCATCGGGGAATACGCGCAGCGGATCTGCCAGACGATGCCCGAGCCACTGGACACGTGCTTCTTCGTGAACTCGGGTTCAGAAGCAAATGAACTTGCACTTCGACTGGCACGGGCGGCAACTGGTGCACATGATGCCCTCGTAATTGACGGGGCCTACCATGGACATACCGACAACTGCATCGCGATGAGCCCCTACAAGTTCAATGGGCCAGGCGGCGCAGGCCAATCAGACTGGATCCATGTCGCCGAAACTCCAGACACGTACCGTGGCGCCCATCGCGGCGATGATGCCGGCGCCGCATATGCTATTGAAGTCGCAGAACTCATCGGGCAGGCATGCTCGTCCGGCAGATCGATTGCCGCCTTCTTTGCTGAGCCCATCCTGTCATGCGGCGGGCAGATCCCCTTGCCTCCCGGCTACCTCCAAGCAACGTACGAGCATGTACGACAGGCTGGCGGCCTCTGCATTGCTGATGAAGTGCAAGTTGGATTCGGCCGCCTTGGCCAAGCCATGTGGGGCTTCCAACTTCACGATGTCGTCCCGGACATCGTGGTCCTCGGCAAGCCCATCGGCAATGGGCACCCCATGGGAGCGGTCGTCACGACCAGATCGATCGCCAACGCATTCAACAATGGCATGGAGTTCTTCTCCACCTT
>JAQWRC010000253.1 GCA_029243925.1 Phycisphaerales bacterium | reverse complement strand
TGTGCGGTAATACGTGGAGCCCTGCACCTGGAGTTGGCAATCTCTACTGCTGGGAATTGGTCGATTGGTGTACGAATGGATTTCTTCAGGCCCAGTCCACCGTGGTGCAACCGAACGGGACGCCATACGGCATCAAGAATTTCAATCTGAGTTGGATCGCCTCCTTTGGCAATCTGACCAATGATCATCGAGTGCTTCGCCGCGCTGACTTTGTGGTGGAGCGTGACGATGTCTTGATGTGCTCTGGCATTTCAAACGAAGGGCAGGATGCGTACCCGCTCATGATGTGCATGTACAACGGGCTGGTCGTCGGTGTGACTGATGGAGAGCACAATGCCGGTGACACCATGGAACCCTACGACGGATCGGGCCGGATGCGACCGGAAATCGTGGCCCCGCTGGGAACCACCAGCGCCGCGACCGGACTGGTCTCCGGGTGCGCCGCTCTGCTCGTTGACACCGCGCGTGAGGACGTGACGCTCCCTCCGCAAGCGGAAGCGTCTGAAGTCATCAAGGCGGCTTTGATCGCCGGAGCGGTCAAGACCACGCCCGATGAGAACTGGACGAACAATCCGGGCAGCGGTGCCGATCGCGGCATTGCAGAACGTCCGCTCGATGAAACCTACGGCGCCGGTACGGTGAACGTGGATCGCAGCCACCGCATCATTTCCGGCGGCCGGGTCTGGGGTGGGCTCTACGAGGAATCTTCTGCCCCGGCTGGGTTGCACGGCTTCGATCTGGCGTTTTGTCTTCAGGGCAACAGTCGCTGGTGGAGTTTCGACATTGCGGGACAAGTGGATGAGGTTTCTATCGCGGCCACATGGAATCGAATCATCAACAACACGTTTACCGGGTACGCGATGGGTGATGGCGAACTTCGCCTGTGGCGACGCAATGCTGCTGGCAACCTTGAAGCCTTGACTGGCGACAGTGGAATCAACTCCTTTGCTTCCGGAAATGTGGTGTCTCGCAGCGACGCCGACAATGTGGAGTTGCTTGTCATTCATGACCTTGTTCCAGGCGAGTACGTCCTTGAGCTCCATCACAATCAGGGCAGCGGGGCTTCGAGCTTGGAAGCTGGCGTTGCATGGCATTTCAGTGATCCAGTCCCTGTCGATGACGTGCTTGGCGACGTCACCGGAGATGGCCTGGTGAATGTCTCTGATCTGCTGGCCATCATCGCCGGCTGGGGCTGCGCAGGGAGCTGTGCGGCGGACGTCAACGATGATGGGCAGGTCAATATCACCGATCTGCTGCTGGTGATCGCCAACTGGGACGGTTGATCCGGTTCTCGAGGCAGCCGATGCACACGGGTTGCTCTCGCGGCTCTATCATCCCAACATGCTTCGCCGAAGACTGGTGCCCTACCTGCTGCTGGCGGGTCTGCTCGTGTTCTTCGCGGCATTCCTGCTCTACCCGATCTGGCTGACGATCGCCTCCGGCTTCGAATCCGATGGTGGTGGACTGACGCTGTATCACATCTTCGATGTCTTTCGCGATGACTCCACTCGCCGTGGCTTGTTCAATGCATTGGGGATTGCCGTCGCCACGACGGTTTTGAGTCTGGTGATCGCACTTCCACTGGCGGTGCTGGCGGCTCGATTCAACTTCCCGGGAAAAGGGATCGTCAGTTCGCTCATTCTTGTGCCGCTGATTCTTCCACCATTCGTTGGCGCCATCGGCTTGCATCATTTGCTTGGGCGCAGCGGATCATTCAACACCTTGTTGATCGACATGGGACTCATCAGCGAGGGCGTGGATTTCATTGGCCAAGGTGGGTTCTGGGCCATCGTGTTCATCGAAGCGTTGCATCTGTATCCCATCCTGTACCTCAACGCGACGGCCGCATTGGCGAATCTTGATCCTGCGCTTGAGGAAGCCGCGGAGAATCTCGGCGCTTCTCCGTGGCGCCGATTCAAGGATGTCGTCTTGCCGTTGATCCGGCCCGGGCTTTTCGCGGGGGCAACGATCGTCTTTATCTGGTCGTTCACCGAACTGGGCACGCCCCTCATGTTCAACTATCAGGAGGTTACTCCTGTTCAGATTTTCAACGGCATTAAGGAAATGGCCGCCAGTCGGCAGCCGTATGCGTTGACTGCGGTGCTGTTGCTGTGCGCGGTGTCCTTCTACGTCGTCGGCAAGCTTGTCTTTGGTGGCAAGGCCTACGCGATGTATTCCAAGGCTTCGGTGCAATCGACACCGACTCGTTTGAGTGGCTGGCTTGGCATTGCCGCTTTTCTTGGGTTCGCTTCGGTCATTGGGCTGGCCGTTCTTCCGCACGTGAGTGTGGTGCTGACAAGCCTTGCCGGTGAAGCGTCGTGGTATGGCTCGGTTTTCCCGAAGGACTGGACACTGAGTCACTTCGGCCAGGCCTTGTCGCACCCGTTGGCAGTGGGATCCATCCAGAACAGCCTGCTGTATTCAACGTGTGCAGTTGCGCTTGATCTCGTGGTGGGCCTCTTCATCGCCTACATCGTCGTACGTACCCGCATTCGTGGTCGCGGGTTGCTGGACGCGTTGTCCATG
>JAQWRC010000252.1 GCA_029243925.1 Phycisphaerales bacterium | reverse complement strand
AGTGCGGTACAGAAACCAGAGGATGGGTTTGCAGATCAGGAGAGGAATGATGGTGAACCACAGCAAGGCGTGGTGCCATGAGACCCGCTGGCTTCGACGCTTGAACTGCAGAAAGGCGAACATCAGGCATCCCCACTGTCTGCGACTGCACGCGTGACACGTGTGACCATGGCATCGACCACTTCATCGATGCTCATGTTGGAGGTATCAAGGTCGATCGCCCCTTGGGGCCGGATGAGTGGGCCGTCACTTCGGGTTGAATCAAGATGATCACGCTGCTCGATGTCCGCGATGACCACTTCAAGATCAACATCCGATCCCTTTGCCGCCAGTTGATCGACTCGCCGCTGAGCGCGGACCGCTGGGTCTGCATGAAGGAAGAAACGAACCTTCGCATCCGGAAATACCACCGACCCCTGGTCCCGGCCTTCGGTTACAAGCCGAGGATGTTCGGCCGCAATGGAACGCTGCTGCTCGACAAGCACCACACGGACCGCTGGTTGCCGGGCAACTTCAGACACCATTGCACTGACGTCCATCTCTCGAAGACGCTCAGAAACATTCTCGCCATCAAGCAAGATCGATGGTGGGCTGGCTGACCAATCAAAGCGAATAGCTTCTTTGGCCACTGCTGTGGCAAGGACCCCGCCATCGGCGGGATCGAGTTGATGCCGTATGGCGATGAGTGCCGCTGCCCGGTACATCGAGCCTGTATCGAGATACTCCAGTCCGAGACATTGGGCCAATCGATAGGCCACCGTGCTCTTTCCAGTTCCTGCAGGGCCATCAATGGTGATGACCAACTCGCTTGGCATGACGTCATCGTGCATGGCTGATGCCCTCACTCGGCGTCGATTGCACTCTGCAGTTCGACTCGAGCCAACGTGATGTCGCGTGCAGGCTCACCCTCACCCACATAATCGATGGTAATCGTGTTGACGTAGCCGACTTTTCGAATGGTCTCGATGGCCGAATCCAAACTGAGTCCCTTGTGGTTCGAATTTCGATTGAATGCATCGACACTGATCTGAATCGCACCCGCATAAGGCGCCAATTTTCGCAACTGCTCCAACTCGGCCGCCTGGTCCGAACTGCGGCCATAGGTCGGCATGGCACCAATGCGAAATCCGCCGATCTGCTTGATGAGATCGGTCAAACGCTCCGGGTCATCCGTCAAGCCATCGTGGGGCGCCAGGAGAAGGTTCAAATCAAGGTGCTCGATCGAAGACACGATGTCCTTCAGATGTTCCGCGCAGAGTTCCAGTCGGTCCCCATCGGGTTCACCCGAACAGCGAACTGCCAATGCATTGCACCCGAGACGATTGGCAGCCACGGCAAGGCGGCTCACCCGATCATGGGCGGCTTCCTGAACTGATGCATCATCATCACCAAATGACAGTGGCTCTTCCTCGAACAAAACCAAACAGGGGCAGGCAGCCTTGTCGGCACGATCCCGCAGTGCATCAAGATCATCCAAACTCCACCCAGACAACTGCTTGGTATTGAGGTTCAGGCCCCGCAACTCAAGAGAGTTGATGACGTAGTCAGGCACATCCATGAGGGTCCGAGGCGGATCGGCCTTGGGATCCATCATGGCCTGCAGGGAGGCGGTGGTGAGGGTCAGGAGAAGGGACATGTGCGTGGGGCAGAGTGTATCCGCATTGGCGAGGTCCTCAAGCGCCCCGCCTCCCAGCCATCGCCGCTACCATGTCCCTTTCCGGGCCAGCAGCCCCAACGCCCCCTTCTTGACCGCCAGGAGACGATGCAATCATGTCCAGCCCAAGCGACTGCAAGTTCACTGATTCCCATGAGTGGTTCAGAGCCGAGGGCGACATCGTCACCATCGGCATCACCCAGTTTGCGGCGAATGAACTCACTGATATCACTTGGATCGAGCTGAAACCCCAGGGCACCAGCATTGCTGCCGGTGACACCATTGGTGAGGTCGAATCAGTCAAGACCACAAGTGACGTCTATTCCGTCTACGGCGGCGAAATCATTGAAATCAATGAAACTGCCACTGGTGACCCATCACTGCTCAACAGCGATCCCTTCAATGCCGGCTGGCTCGTCAAGATTCGCTCCACTGGCGGCAATGAAGATGGCTTGCTCGACCAGAGCGCCTACGATGCGAAGTATCCACTCGACTGATTCACTCGCCAGAACGAATACGACGGGCAAGGCGCCATGACCATCCCGTTTCGAATTGAAAGCGACTTTTCGCCCACCGGCGACCAACCCGAGGCCATCAAAGGGCTCGTACAGGGTGTCGTCGACGGACGACGTGAGCAGGTGCTGCTGGGTGCAACGGGTACCGGAAAAACGTTCACCATGGCGAACGTCATCGAGCAGACAAAACGGCCCGCACTCGTCATCAGTCACAACAAGACCTTGGCGGCCCAGTTGTTCGAGGAACTGCGAGAACTCTTCCCGGACAATGCCGTCAGCTACTTCGTTTCGTACTACGACTACTACCAGCCAGAAGCCTACATCCCGCAACGTGACATCTACATCGAAAAAGATGCCTCACGGAACGACGATCTTGATCGCCTTCGGCTGTCAGCAACGAGCAATCTCCTGTCACGGCAGGATGTGATCATCGTGTCCTCCGTCAGCTGCCTCTTCGGTCTGGGCTCACCCGTGACCTATGGAGAACGCGTGATCCCGCTTCGAATCGGCCAGGACTTCGACCGGCGTGAACTGCTGCTTCGCCTCACGGACATGCAGTACAAGCGGAATGAAATCGAGTTTGCCCGAGGCCAGTTCCGCCTGCGAGGCGAAGTGCTCGACGTCTACCCCGCGTATGAACAGTTTGCGATCCGCGTAGAGTTCTTTGGCGACACCATCGAGCGCATCGAGTTCATCAATCCCGTCACCGGTGAAATACTTGCCCAGGAACAGGAAGCCTTCCTCTTCCCAGCAGTCCACTATGTCCTGCCGGACGATCAACTCGACGAAGCTGTCCAGTCAATCCGTGACGAGGCGACTCGACGATGCGCCCAGTTAAAGAAGGAAGGCAAACTGCTTGAATCGCAACGACTGATGGCACGCACTCGATATGACATCGAAATGCTTCAGGAAGTGGGCTACTGCCCCGGGGTTGAAAACTACGCGCGGCATCTCGAAGGACGCCCGTCGGGATCTCGCCCCTCCACCCTCCTTGACTATTTTGCACATGTCCCAGGGCTGCCTCCACGGGACTGGACGGTCTTCATCGATGAATCACATGTGACAATTCCGCAGATCCGCGCGATGTACAACGGAGATCGTGCCAGAAAGCAAGTGCTGGTTGATCATGGATTCAGACTCCCAAGCGCCATGGACAATCGACCTCTGACCTTTGATGAGTTTCTCGACATCGTTCCCAGCACCGTATACGTCTCGGCGACACCGAATGAATGGGAATTGGAACGTGCGGAAGGCGTCATCGTCGAACAGATCATCCGCCCGACCGGCCTGCTCGATCCGCAGATCGAAGTCCGGCCAGCCGCCGAGCAGGTCCCCGATCTGCTGAAGGAATGTCGACTTCGAATCAAACAGGAAGAACGGGTGCTTGTCACCGTGCTGACCAAACGGCTCGCAGAAGAACTCACCAGTTGGCTCGATGACCAGGGACTGCGGGTCCGATTTCTCCACAGCGACATCGATACGCTTGACCGGATTGAAATTCTTCGCGATCTGCGATCAGGCCTGATCGCAGATCG
>JAQWRC010000092.1 GCA_029243925.1 Phycisphaerales bacterium | reverse complement strand
CGGCCATCGTCTTCCATGCGGATCTGATGGACACCGACGTCGGAACGCAGGTCATCTCCCCCACCATGCAACCACCCCTGCTCGACTCCAAGGCGGGCCAAGCATCGCAGACCATTGCCGCACAATTCCGCCCGAGTGCCGTCCGCATTCCAGATCACAGCTGAGTGGATCCCATCATCGGAACGCCCGTGCACCATCAACCCGTCTGCGTGGTGTTCACTGCACGCGTGAACCGCCTCGTCAGAGCCGGCGTGAAATGCATCGTCATGAAGCAGATGCAGGCGGTTGCCCAGGCCGTGCATGGTCGTGATGCTCCACTGTGCTGTCATGTCAGAGTGCTCAGAGCAATAATGCCGCCAAGAAGAAGAACGCCGCCCGCTCCGCATTGCAGCCAGCGTATGGTTCGATCGATGGGCAGTCCAGCCAATGGGCAACCCGACAGCGAACGAAGATACCCGCAACGCCAGGCGATGGCCCCATGCCGCCAACTCCACCTGCGTGGATCGACACCATGCAGTGCTGCAATGCCTTCCAGTGAACCGGTCATGGCCCCGATCGCCTCGTCAGTCACCACCGTACATGCGGGATCCTGCCCACTGAGATCACGAACGGCAAATGCATCTGCCTGACGTTCGATGCGCCTGGACGCCCATCCAAACCCCAGAAGAATGATTACCAGCGCAATTGCCAGACGGGCCAATTCACTTGCTGCATCCTGCGAGGCGAACCAATCCGGGGCCAGCGCCCCCATTCCATACAACGCAGCCTCGGCGATAATGACGGTTGCGATCAGCGACAACAGAAGCGTCGGCATATGCCGGCAGCGGACATGCCCCACTTCATGCGCCATGACGGCCAGAACATGCTGGCGTGGCAACTGCTCCAACAACGCATCAGTCAGCAATACATACCGAAGACGAGGAAGCATGCCCATGACCGCGGCGTTCACCATCGTGCCGCTCGTCTGCCACAGCATGATGTCTCGCACACGAACACCATGGCGATGGCACACCGCTTCAAGATCCTGCCGGACCTCGCCACGTGGCATAGGACACAGCCCCAGCAGCAACCGAGCCATCCACGGCGCAATCAGAAATACCATGCCTGCAGCACCGGCAGTACAGATCGCCGCCAACGTGGAGCGGAATGAAGGCTCTCCGTCCATGTGACTGAACATGGTTTCGATGGCATCCGAGGCGGCAAGAATGAGCAGCATCGGTACCAGCATCAACAGAATGTGCACTCGCAGTTGCGTGCACACGTAGGGCCATCGATCCGGCGGCAGATGGATCGGCAAACCTTGATCGAGCCGATGCAGCAGTGCCGTCTCATGCAAACGACGTTCAATGGGATACCACGACCACCACAGAATGACGAACGCAAGAATCGGCGGAACCATCACTACAAGTTCACTCAGCAACGGAACATGGCCAATGGCGGACTGAACCACCCCGAGCCAATCAAGCACCAGTACGCTGAACACGTAGTTCAGCAGAATCACCCATTGGGCTGCCGTTCGCATCCGATGCCCAACCCGCAACATTGCTGTTCGGCCCTGACCAAGGGATCGATCCACCAGCGCCATGCAATAGGCGACCAGGCCGACGACAAGGCCGGTTGGCACCACGGCCAATACAGCCACAACGCCTTTGGACAACGTGTCTCCGGATCCAAATGTAATGAGGACATCTGCGTTCGCCGCGAGCACCGTCATCACCAGCAGGATGGGAATCAACGGGAGCACGGACTGCAATGATCTCCAGTGGTTTCAACTGCCAGGGCGATCGATCGTGCCCAGATCGACGATGACGCCGTCATGACGGTAGAAATCGACATTGAGCATGTTTCGATTGATGAATGACAACACAAGGCAGTTTGCACGCGTGTTGTCAGCGTAGTTCATGTCCCCCAGGCCGGGCCCGGCATGATCTGCGTTGCGGTAGTCACGTACGTGATAATGAAAATGAAAGAGCGATGTGTATCCACTGTCAAACATGGTTTGCGGCGCATTGAATCGAAGATCGTGCGTGCGCTCACGGGGCAGAAACTCGAGCACTTCGAATCGTCCTGCTTCATCGAGACTGATGATGCCTCCATATTCAGTGGATTCATCCAGATGATCGCGATCGGCATAGTCAAACAAGTGTGATCGCACCTGTGGAAACCGCATGGCCTCCAACGCCAACTGCATCGCCGCGAGATCACCCCATGTCAGTTTTGATGCGTGGGTGCGCAGTCGCTCTCGAGCATCATTGGAACCCGGAAGCCCCGGATGCGTTTCGTGGTAGTGACGGCGAGGCTGGAGCACCCGCTCGGTCTGTTGCATCAGCTTCTGTCTGCTCGTCGTCAGCAACTCGGGGCGATGGCGGACTGCGGCAACGACGACTGAAATATCACGCATCTCCAAACTGGATCGGCGCTCTGCTGGAACCTGCTGGACCGCTACTGCGGCCTCATCCCAGAACGCCTGTCGCTCCGGCATGCGTATCTTCTGAAGCCAGATGATTTCTTCGCGGTTGGTCGGAACCATCCCAAATACAGAAGCCGCTTCATGAAGGTCGATCAGCAGCACATCATCCTCCGCCGGCGATGCATTGGATGCAAGTGCAATCAATCGATCTCGTTCGCCAATGCGATGCAGCAGATCCCAGCACCGCTGGCGCAATCCGCGTTGCGAAGGCAGCTTTGAAGACAGAAAGAGTTCAAAGACGAGATCGGCGACACGATCGTTGCCATGCATCTGAACCAGAGCGATGCATTCGGGCCGCTCAGACTCGGGAGTCCGAATCGAACGCGGCCGGCCCCAACTTGACACCAGCGCCGGATCGAGCTGGACAATATTTCGGTCCGCAATCCAATCGCATACTTCGATCAGCCAAGGCCAATCCGTCATGCGTGGGAGCTGCCGGCGAAGCAGCACAATGGTCCGCTCGGGATCGGAACGCCACAGCACATCAAGCGCGGCACGGCGGACCCGCTGCGAATACCGCGGTCGCCAAACCACCCCTTCAATCAGCTTGAAATCAGTTTCATCGAGCTGTGGGTCCAGGCTGAGCATTTCGATGCTTTTGAGATGTGAATTGTCGTGGCGATCTCTGTCGGCCAATGTGGCACGTGGATTCGTCACCGTCGTTTCACACGCCGCGAGCGAGATGAAACTCCATGCAGCCAGCAGGACCAGGATTGTTGCTCGAATCTTCATGATCACACTGCTGCTCCTGGTCGTTGTTCCATCCATCGCACCCCGTGTGGGTTGCATACCTGAACACCTATCCTCGGCCATTTTCTCAGCTGGGGAACGGAAGTCCTTTCTTTGCTCTATGATGCTCTCATGCAATCTGGAGCCTGTCGACCGCGATGATGGTCAATGACAAAAAACCGGAAACCTCTGAGCTGCGATCCAAGGTCGAGCAGGTGCTTGAGCTGATGCGGCCCTCCATCCAATCCGATGGGGGAGATATCGAATTGGTCAGCGTCTCAGACGATGGCCACGTGCAGATCCGCTTTCATGGTGCTTGTGTGGGCTGCCCATCGAGCAATATGACCCTTCAAGCGGGCATAGATCGAAATCTGAGGGCACATGTCCCTGGTTTTCAAGGCGTTGAGGCGGTTGATGAGTTTGGGCGACCGATTTCCTCGGACTCATAAGCCTTTTGAAACAAACGATTTGTGCTTTGAGCTGATTTGAGAAGCCTTTCAAATTCCTGCTGTTCTTGGACTTGGCAAGAACAGGGATTCCGCTAAACTTACACGTTGGTGGGTCGGGACCGAGGAGTCCCGCAGCAGATGGCATGACCACATCGGCAGGAGGTCCGAGGCATGCTCGTCATTACGAGAAGAGAAGGTGAAGAAGTTGTCATTGGAGATCCGACGAATCCAGTCGGTATCGTCCGAGTAGCTTCCGTCAAAGGCGATCGAGTTCGCCTTGCAATGGACTTCCCACGAGATGTGGAAGTTCACCGACGCGAGGTTGCGGATCAAATTCTCGCCGACAAACCGAGTGTGGTCGGCAAGATCCGCCCCGCTGGCCAGAACAGCTAAATACACGCTGTCATGAGCCTCACTTCAAGCTCGTTGATCGAATCAACGAGCAGTTGCCTATTGGCCACATGTCTGAATGCAAAAAAAGCTCGTGGCGTGCGGTGGGAGCACGCCACGAACCGGGAAGGGTATTCGACCAACTGTGCTCGTGGGTGATTCGAGCGTCAGTGCCGAGTGGCCGAAGGGTCGAATGTCCTGCCCGACCCAACTGCCTGCATTTGAGCCCGTCCTTGGGCTCAAGAAGAGCTGGCGGCACACGGGCGATCCATGCCCGAAATTCCGCCACCAGGGGTCATCCGTAACCCCTCCGCATTCGCTGGAAACGATCCATGTTTCCATACGCACCTGGCGCTGCATGAAATGCAGGGTGTACCGCCCAGTGATGAATATTGAGTTGACGCACGCACGCCGTCCTTGGCGTGCGTTGTGCGTCTCGCTCATTGCGGGCGTGCATCCATGCGAGCCCGAAATCGTCAAAACCCCTTCCGGGGATCAAACGGATGCCATACTTCTGGAGCAGCACGATCACTCCGTACTTCTGCCCCGCTGTTTCTGC
>JAQWRC010000086.1 GCA_029243925.1 Phycisphaerales bacterium | reverse complement strand
GTGTGATGGTTCGCGCCAGGGACGGCGAACACGTCCGGTACGCCGCCTGATTTGCTCTTGAGGCACGCGATCAACGTTTCAGTGCGCGTTCTATTTCGCGTTTCGCGTCCTGTGCTTTCAATTCCTGACGCTTGTCACGTTGCTTCTTACCGTGTCCAAGTCCGATGAGGATCTTTGCGCGGCCATTCACAAAATACAACTTCAGGGGAACAATGGACACGCCCTTGGATCGTGTGGCAATGGCGAGCTTTCTGATTTCCCTCTTGTGCGCAAGCAGCACTCTGGTGCGAATCGGATCATGTTGTCGGTGGCTCCCCGCGGGGGGGTACTCGGCGATATGAACGCTGTGCAGTCGAAGTGACAGGGGCTGTTCCTCCGCTCGGACGTACCCTTCTGCGATGCTGACCTGCCCGGCGCGGACGGATTTGATCTCCGTGCCGGTCAGTTTTATTCCGCATTCGAGCGTTTCGCTGATGACGTAGGCGTGGTGTGCCTTGCGGTTTTCGATGACCGGTTCGTTGCCTCCGTGCTGCTGTTTCTTCGCCATCGGTGTGAATGCTAGGGGATAAAACCGGAAGAGGGGAAAGAGCAGGCCCCGCAGGGAGCCTGCGGGGCCTGAAATGCGCGAGAGAGGACTCGAACCTCCACGGGATTTAACTCCCACCAGCACCTCAAGCTGGCGCGTCTGCCAATTCCGCCACTCGCGCGATGCCCTGGTAAGGCGGGGTAGGATACCGCAGGTGGGGGCGATGGGAAAGATGAGGGGGTCATCCCACTTTCCCACGCCCGTACCGTACATCTCTGGCCCCATACCATCCCTGATTGCCGTGTCCGATTCCAGCCTGCTTATCAATGAGATATTTCACTCGATTCAGGGTGAGTCTTCCAGAATTGGTCTCCCCTGCGTCTTCGTACGACTTCGTGGATGTCATTTGCGATGTCGGTACTGCGATACTGAATATTCCTTCACCGAAGGCGGACGTCGAACGATTGAATCGATTCTTCATGAGGTGCTCGACCATGACTGCCCACTGGTTGAGATCACCGGAGGCGAGCCGCTGCTTCAGGAGAAGGTTCATGAACTCATGTCGTCGTTGTGCGATCACGACCGAACGGTTCTGCTGGAAACATCCGGCGCCTGCGACATCAGCCCATGTGATCCGCGGGTGATCCGCATTCTCGACTTGAAGACGCCAGGCAGCGGTGAAGTCGATAGAAACGACTGGTCAAACATTGCGAAGCTTCGCCAGCAGGACGAGGTGAAGTTCGTGCTGACCGATCGTGCGGATTATGAATGGATGAAAGACGTGCTGGAAGAATATGGCCTCCCTGCACGAGTGGGCGTGATACTCGCATCACCAGTGCACACCCAGCCTTCGGGCAAGGTGATTCCCGGCATGCAGGGCTTGGAGCCACAGCAGCTCGCCGAATGGATTCTTGAGGATGGACTTCCAGTTCGAATGCAGTTGCAACTGCACAAGTTCATCTGGGATCCGAGCACGCGGGGCGTTTGAATGGACCATCCAATCTCATCTCTGGCGTCCATGCCTCAGGCACGATGGTGTGGGGGGGCTTTGGATGGATGCATCCTGCTCGACCACGATCTGCTCCGTGAAGGCATCCCCGACGGTGCCTGTTGCTGGTCCGGGTCGCTTGCTGATGAGGATGAGCCTCCACTGGTCTGGCTGGAGCGTGGGTGGGATCGCATGAAGGAGCGTTTGGCTGGGCCGGGCGACTGCCTGATTCGCCCTCGTACGGATCACCTTCTCAGTGATGTGCCCTCAACGAAGCTCTTCCTTCGCGAGTTGTCCGGCGAGACTGCTGCTCTTGCACTGGGGCCTGCATCGATGTTGACTCCGAACATGCTTCGGGATGCCGAGGATCACCTCAGGCGCATCTTCGAGGCATTGGGGACTTCCGCACGCATGGTGCTGCTTGAGGATCTCGATGAAACCGGTCGCCCT
>JAQWRC010000079.1 GCA_029243925.1 Phycisphaerales bacterium | reverse complement strand
TGAAGTGGCCCAGTCCATGTGGAGCAGATCGTGGGACCAGCGTACGAGATCACCGCATGCCTGAGGCCTGATGCACCCGATGTCGCGGCGCCTGCAGGCCATGGCGGCCGCGGTGGTCCATCCCTGCAGGGCGATGTCCGCTTCGACGTGCTGATGGCTGTGGTAGGGAGTACCGCTGCTGTCCAGCCCGGTGATGGCGGCTTTGAGCCCCGGCCGTGGATCGCAGTCGACGACGGGCCAGTCTGATCCAAATGCCAGGATCGCCCCTGCCTCGTGAAGGCGTCGGAAGGGGCACAGTGTTTCCGTTCGTCCGGAGCCGAGGGCAGTTGCCGCGCCGCAGGCATCTTCAGCACGATGAAGTGGCTGCATGCTCAGAATCGTGCCGGCAGTTCGGGCTGCATCTGCTTCGCGTATCAGTTCGGCATGCTCGATGATGCAGCGGGACGAGCCAGTGGAGGCTGCTTCAAGATCCAGTGCAATGGAAACGGCCTCATCGCCGATCGCATGCACCGCAGTGTCCAGTCCTGCTGCATGGACATGACGTTGCCATTCATGGAGACGTTGCTCCATGGCGAGCTCGAGCAGGAGTCCACGGTCACCGGGACGATCTGTCCATGGTTCGTGAAGTCGAGCTGTTCGAGATCCAATCGTTCCATCGATGAAGCTCTTGCATCCGACGATCTGAAGCCGTTCATCAGCGGGGAATGAAGCGGTCCACTGAAGATCAATCGGGAGTTTGCGATCAAGGAGTACCGTTGCGCAGCGAAGCCGAAGTTGTTCACGCATCGGCACAATGACATCTTCGAGTATCGATCGGTACTCCATGGTGCGGACGGTTGTCAGCCCATGCCGAAGACAATACGACTCGGCCGCAAGCAGTGCCGCCTGCCGAGTTGCTGTTGAGGGTTCCGGTATTGCAGGAATCAGATGTTCCCATGCAGCCTGTTCAACCAGCAGTCCATTGGGGTTTCCGTTTGAATCGCGTCCGATGCGTCCTCCTGAATCTGCAATGGCGGCATCATCAGGAAGGTGCAGTCTGTGCAGCACGGCGCCATTGACCATGGCGGCGTGAAGATCCATGCGCCAACAGACAGCAGGTCGATCACCGCAGGCAGCCAGCCAATCTTGATCCGGGAGCGCTCCAAGGCGCTCTTCAGACCATCCGTTGGCGATGAGCCATTGCCCTTCGGGCAGGCGTTCATGTTCCTGGGCAATCATCGCCTCGAAGGCACGTCGAGATGTCGCGGTCGAAAGGTCGGGCTGTGTCAGCGATTCGCCGCCAAGGACGAGATGCATGTGGGCATCGATGAGTCCGGGAGTGACGAAGTCGCCTTCGCAGTCAAGCAGTGGTTCTCCGCCATGTGTCGAATCAAGGGACTCGATGCGTCCTTCACGAATCGTCAGCGAGGAGGCGAAGGGATGTGCAGGGTCGCCGGTCCAGATTCGGGCATTGGTTACATGGAGCGTTGTCATGAATCGTCGGCGTCCCGTACGGCTTGGCAGAAATCATGAATGCGTTGGGCGTCCTTGACGCCCCACATGCTTTCAACACCGCTGCTGACATCGACTCCCCATG
>JAQWRC010000072.1 GCA_029243925.1 Phycisphaerales bacterium | reverse complement strand
GGGGATTCGCGGCTGGAAGAACAATCAGTGTTCCACTCTTGACTGACCACGTGGCAATCTGCCTCGCCGCTCGATGACCCGACGGTTCGTTTCCGTGCATGCCACCGATGATGAGTACCGTCGGCCCGTCCTGCTCACTGTCGTGGCTGTACCAGCGTGTCTCGAAAGGAGTCCCGGCTCCGATCACGCCTTGGTCGATGAGCTCAGCCTGCACTGCACTCCACGACCAGACGATGCCAAGCCCCATCAGAATGCACCATCGTCGAATCATGGAGCACATAGTACGGTCTGCATTGTGCCGTGCCATCAAGACGTGCATAATGACGGCACGATGGACGTTCTGAAACGAATCTTCAAGGCTGATTCCACCGGGCAGTTGATTGTCATCTTTATCGTGTTTTCAATCACCGGCCTCGGCGCGGTCTTTTTGGCTCGACCGCTCATGGAGTTGGTGGGCATCACTCGTGACAACATTCCCGACCTGATCTACTGGCCCTTGCGCATCGTCTTCATGCTGTTGGCCTATCAGGTGATGCTGGTCTGCTTCGGAACAGTATTCGGTCAGCGTGCCTACTTCTGGCGCATGGAGAAACGCATGCTCCGTCGCTTTGGAATACGTCTCCCGTAGATCGAATACGTCACTCTTGACCTGTTTCGATCCTTGGACGAGATTCAACCTCGGTACCAAGCCAGCGTTCGGACAGTTCGGCGAGCACGATCCGTCCATACCCGTCCGCCTCGTAGAGGCAGTATGCACCGCCATCCGACCGAGCCGTGAGTGATGAATAGGCCGAGGAACCGGCATGAAGCACCCGAGCCACCGGCCAGGTCTCTCCATCATCGAAACTTGCCCGCACCGTCATCTGCACTCGACCTTCACTGCTGGCGGGATTGGAAAATACGATCACCCCGGCATGAACCTCATCCGGCCAGGCAAGACGGCAGATGCTGGCCTGACAGATCGGCTCGATCAGTGCTTCATCATGTCTCTGATCGGTCCATGTCGATCCTCCATCATCACTGGTGCAGACCTGACGTGTCTTCTTCGTACGATCGTAGTTGCGCATATTCAGCATGAGCTGTCCATCGGACAGTTCGACGACTTCGCACTCGTTGACCTGATGCTGCGGCGTCGATCCACCTCGCTGCCAGGTTGCCCCATGGTCATCCGAATAGATCACGTGCGAGTAGTAGTGCTTGGTTTCCGCCTCGATGTGATCGCAGGGAATCACGAGTCGGCCGGCGTGATCACCGTGCTTGATCTGTATACCAGCTCCCGGACCGGTGGCGTACCACGTCCACGTCGAATCCTTGACGCCCGCGGTGACATCATCCGGATCGGACCAGGTGAGGCCGTCGTCATCGCTGCGCATGACCCAGACCGTACGCGAACCCTCCGCCGTGCCATCGATGATCTCTCGTTCATGATCGTGTCCGAGGTTGTGGGTCGTGAGCAACATCATCGTCCCCGTGACATGGTCAACTACGACGCAGGGATTTCCGCACGTGTTGGCATCGTCATCACGCAGCACGACGACCTCGCCCCAGGTGCGCCCCTCGTCTTCGGAGCGTCGCATGAGAATATCGATGTTGCCCGCGTCGCCGCTGCCATCGAGCCGTCCTTCGCAGAAGGCGATCAGACTTCCTTTCGGAGTCGTCGTGATGGAAGGGATGCGATAGGTGTCGTATCCACCTTCCCCACTGATGAAGACATCGGTCTGTTGCAATCCAGAGTCATCGGCAGATGGAGGCACCGGAACATCGGAGGCGCAGAGCACGGCAGCAATACAGGCAGTCAAGAGCATGCGTGGATTGTAAACCGTAATTCAATCAGGCTGGAGTCAGCAGACCTTCGAGAATCGAGTTCAGCGTTGCGCTGGGACGCATGGCATCAGAAGCCTGAGTCTCATCAGGCTGGTAGTACCCACCGATCTCCATCGGCGGGCCCTGCACACCATTGAGCTCAGCGATGATCGTCGCTTCATTGGCCGCCAAAGCCTCAGCGACACCGGCAAATCGAGCCGACAACGCAGCATCTTCTGATTGCCCCGCAAGCGCCTGAGCCCAGTACATCGCCACGTAGAAATGACTCCCACGATTATCCAACTCACCACACTTTCGAGATGGCGATTTGTTCTCCATGAGGTACTTCGTCGTCGCATCGTCAAGCGTCCGCCCCAGTATCCGGGCCGCCGCATTGTCGTACCGATCGGCAAGATGCTCGAAGGAAGCAGCCAGGGCGAGAAACTCACCCAGCGAATCCCATCGCAGGTGATTTTCCTTCATGAACTGTTGCACGTGCTTCGGAGCAGAACCGCCTGCACCCGTTTCGAACAAGCCGCCACCATTCATCAGCGGCACGATGGACAGCATCTTGGCGCTAGTGCCGACTTCAAGAATCGGAAAGAGATCCGTGAGGTAATCGCGAAGCACGTTTCCGGTCACCGAAATCGTGTCCTTGCCTTCCTTCAAGCGTTCACAGGAGAACCATGCCGCCTCTGCCGGAGGCAGGATGTGGAACTCAAGGCCATCGATGTCATGCTCCTGAAGATACACCTCGATCTTCGCAAGCAGTTGAGCGTCGTGGGCCCGATTGTGGTCAAGCCAGAAGACGGCCGGAGCTCCTGTCGCCCGCGCCCGCGACACTGCCAGCTTGACCCAATCTCGGATGGGCGCGTCCTTGACCTGGCATGCACGCCAGATATCGCCGGTATGCACGTCATGTGACATCAAGATTGCGTTGGCAGCATCAACGATACGAACGGTGCCGTCTGCGGGGATCTCGAATGTCTTGTCATGTGATCCGTATTCTTCGGCCTTCTGGGCCATGAGACCAACATTGGGCACGCTGCCCATGGTGGTCGGGTCGAATGCGCCATGCTCCTTGCAGAACTCGATCACCGCTTCATACACGCCCGCGTAGCTGCTGTCTGGAATGACTGCCTTCGTCTCCTGCGTCTCACCCTGGGCATTCCACATGCATCCACTGGTGCGGATCATCGCGGGCATAGAGGCGTCGATAATGACATCGCTTGGTACGTGCAGATTGGTGATGCCGCGGTCTGAGTCGACCATGGCCAGCGCCGGTCCGGCCTCGTAGGCCGCCTCGATATCGGCCTCGATCGCACTGCGTTGGTCAGCGGGCAGCTCAACAAGGCGTGACACAAGATCACCAAAGCCATTGCGGACATCAACCCCGAGTTGCTCAAATACCTCACCGTACTTCGCAAAGAGGTCTTTGAAGAACACGCGTACGCCGTGTCCGAAGATGATCGGATCCGACACCTTCATCATCGTCGCCTTCAAGTGAACCGAGAAGAGGACGCCGGTCTTCTTCGCGTCGGCGATCTCGCGGGCCAGGAAATCGACCAGGGCATTCCGGCTCATGAAGGTGGAATCGATGATCTCGCCGGGG
>JAQWRC010000062.1 GCA_029243925.1 Phycisphaerales bacterium | reverse complement strand
CTGGTTCAAGTCCAGTATGGCCCACTTCTTGAAGACTTCGAACCCCGCTTCACGGCGGGGTTCGTCCATTGTGGGGTCGTTAATGACGTCGGCCGCGTCTGAAGTGACTGATTTTGTACGATGACAGGGACACAAATCCATCATTTTGCAGGAGTGCTTCCCATGCCTACGCCACAGCCAACGAATGACGCCGCTTCATCTCGTCAACCGCGTCGGAGGAGTTCGATTCTGATTCGGATCGGGTTGATCATTCCTGCATGCATTGCAGTGTGGATGTTCATCGCCATTCCATTCGGCAATCATGGGCCGAGCATTGGTGGGCTGGTCTTCGGTGGATTCGTAGTAGGTGTCAGTTTCATGTTGAGCTGCATGGTGTTGCCGCTGGCGGGGCAACAGGGCACGCCGCGGACATTCGTTGCCTTCTGCCTGCCGTGGGTGGCGATTGCTCTTGTTGTGCTTGCGGGCTATGTCGCGATTGATGTGAGCGTTCGAGATTCAACGCCGCCGCCGCTTGCAACCGAGATGCAGGATGATGCGGATCAGCTTGCGGAATACTTTAGTCCATTCCTGACCACTGGAGCCAGTGGTCCTGTGGTGAGGGGTACCTGGAACGGGCCCAGTGGCGAGCGGGTCTCCATCGCCGTCACGCTCAAACGCAACAAGGACGGTGTGCTGGTTGAAGCGTTCCCGCTCAATCGGATTGATTGGTTGAAGAAGATCGGAGCGCCCGCGTCCAAATCCAGGCAGATTCTCGACAACGGGATGCTTGTGTATTCACTCGACTACTTCAAAAAGGAAGCTGCGGCATCACGGGATATGTTCATTGATCTTGCTGGGCCGGTCTATGAGATGTTCAATGAGGTGTGCATGGGAAGCGGGGGCAAGATTCTCGACTGGGCGCGTGCCCACGATGGCCAGTTGCCAAGTGCCAAGGAAGCAGCTGAGATCCTGTCGAAGTCCAAGAAGACTTTTGTTCTTAAAGAGAATCCGCTGGGTGGAGATGTAAGCAAAGGTGGTGCTATGCCAAACAAGACATCGAACTTCCTGATCAAGTCCTATACATATCGGCTCAGCGACGGTGGCCGGTTCGCCATTGAGGCAGCATGGGACTATCCGTTGCCCGCGCACTTTCGGCAACTCGAACATGGCGAGCCATCGTTCTCGGGGACGTGGGTTGTGGAATATGGACTGCCTGATGTGCTCGCATTTCGCCCGCAGGACACTCCCTTGCAGGTGGCGGAGCGAAGAATTATGGAGTTACAGAAGAAGCAGTATGAGGCCAGCTTGGCTGGCAACGAGAGTTCAAAGTCGCCCTGATGGATTTGCTGCTACCGCTGTGATCTGCAGAGGTTCACATCATGCGTCATCATCTGAGCTCTGACGTATCGCACTGGTCGTGCCTTAGTGTGTGGGGCGGTGCAGGTTGGCGGGTAGCTGGCCTGGCACGCAGGCAGGTACTACATGCGTGTGGATGACCAGGCTCAGGGGCAGGGGCCCCAGCCGCCGATGACAAGCAACAGGTCGTCTACGTTGTAGGGATCGCCCCAACTGCCGATGACCGCCAGCAGGTCAGTGACATCGATGGCCTGGTCACCATTGAGATCACCCAGGCAGGGTGCATCGAGGTCATGAACAT
>JAQWRC010000029.1 GCA_029243925.1 Phycisphaerales bacterium | reverse complement strand
GTCTCGATGGACTCTGCATTACAACCGTTTCATCCGACTGTGAAGGCCACGGTGGGACATGGGGCGGCGCAGACTCCTCTTGTGCAGACTTCTCTTGTCCGATTTCCTGCTCAGGTGATACCGACGGTAACGGTGTCGTCGACATCGAAGACATGCTGAACGTGATCGGCACCTGGGGCCCCTGCACTTAGCAGCCCCCCCACCACAACCCACCACCCCACAGCACCTCCGTATTCACGGGGGTGTTGTTGTTTTTAGTTCAATGAGATCCTGGTCCGCTTCCGGCCGCGCTGTTTGAGCGGCCACCATGTCCCGGTAGTTCGCATTGCTCACGAGCAACTGCTCGTGTGTACCTTGGGCGATGCAGGTGCCGTGTTCCAGCACCACGATGAGGTCCGCGTGTCGAATGGTCGACAAGCGGTGCGCGATTGCAAAGGTTGTCCGGCCGCGCAGTAGCTGCTCGATCGAGGCTTGGATGAGCCGCTCACTGTGAGTGTCTAGGTTACTGGTCGCCTCATCGAGAATCAGGATTCGTGGGTCGGCGAGAATCGCGCGGGCAATGGCAAGCCGTTGGCGCTGTCCACCCGAGAGCCGAACGCCACGTTCCCCGATCAAGGTTTCGAAACCTTCAGGAGTAGACTCGATGAACTCCAGAGCATTGGCCGCCTCGGCTGCGCGGTGAATATCTGCATCCGTAGCCCGGCGTCGACCGAAGGCGATATTGTCACGAATCGTCCCGTCGAAAAGAAAGACGTCCTGCTCGACAATGCCGACGAGACTGCGATACCGCTCCAGGGCGATATCTCGCAGATCGACCCCATCGAGACAAATGCGTCCTTGCTGCGGATCAAAGAAACGGGCAATCATGTTGCAAAGTGTTGTCTTGCCGGCCCCCGATGCGCCAATGAAGGCGACCAGTTGACCGGGCTCGGCAGTAAACGTCAGGTCATGCAGAACCGCACTGGATGACTTTGGATACGAGAAGGTGATGTCCTCGACATCCACGCGACCCACGACCGTCTTGCGATCCAGATTGATCGCTTCAGACGCATCGGGCAACTCTTTCGGCTCCTCAAGCAGATCGAGAACGCGATCAAGCCCGGCCAGGTTGGTCTGAAAAGAAGTGGCGCTAGAAGCCAGCGTCTCGATTGGACCCAGCAGCAGCAACAGGTAGGTCAAGAACATCACGAGATCTCCAACAGTGATGGTTCCTGCGAGTACCTGGAATCCTCCGTACAGGAGGAGCGCGGCACTCGCCACGGGGACAGCCAGAGCCCAGACCGTCTCCGAGATACGCGACCACCACCAGGCATGGACTTCCTGACGGGCGAGCATGTGATTACCAGAGGTGAAGCGACCTGATTCCGTTCGGTCTCGACCAAAGGCGCGCACGACCCGCATACCCGAGAAAACCTCGGTGGCATGCGCATCGATATTAGATCGCTGTACCCGTATGTCACGATAGAGCGGTCGGATCAGATTGATCCATGTCCGATGCGTGAACCACACCATGGGAAGGATGCACAATGCACCGAGCAGCAGTCTCCAGTCGGTAAAGGCCAGGATCACCAGGATCCCCAACAGTTGAATGATCGCCCGCCATGGGTTGTAGATCAGCCCGAAGATCAGTTCCGCAATACCGCCAGCATCCTCACGAAGAAGGCTGGCAACGCCGCCCGATCGGAGTTCGCTGATGCGATCCAAGGGCAGTCGAACCGCATGGTCGAAAACCCGCTTGCGAATGGTTACCGCGAGAATGCGGCTGGCCTTGGTCGCCTGCCAGCGACTCGAAAGCCCGCAGACCACGCTGACGAAAGCGACTACGACCAGAGCGCAAGCGATAACAAGCAACAACCGTCGTGGATGATCATCAAGTTGCCACGATGAGGGAAGCCACGTGGCCATCGAAGCGGGAAGTGGATCCCCGGTAAACGCGTAATCGATGACGATTTTCGTGGCCGCTGGCGGCAATAGTCCAAGAATCGTGCCCAGCGTCAAGAGACCTAAGGCCATTCCAACGGACCGGCCTCGTCGTCCCAGCATCGATAAGAAGACACGAAACAGTTCCCCCGCGGATCGGGTTCGGTTCATGCTCCGGGCGGTACCGTGGTAGGTGATCTGGTGCCGAGAGTGCTTCGCCTTTTTCCGTCGTTTCCGGGCGAACAACTTGTATGCAGAGAACCGGAGGCCACTGGAGCCACGCTGCAGCGGTTGATCAAGATGCGAGTCAGAGTCAGGTAATGCCATGAACTCACCATCTTATAGCCACTCACACATATAGACCTGCACGCTGGAGCATCCCGGCTTCGCAGAGGTGTTGTTTTTGGTGGGATGAAGTTCGCCTGGCCTACTCCAGATAGAAGGAGCCCAATGCATCAGACCCCCCGCAGCGGCACTGCGTTCTTCATCTGGTTGAATTTGCCTTTGGCCATGGAGGTTGACATTTGGGCACACAAGCGAATAATGACGGTATAAATGGTGTTGCAAGATTCTATTAGGAGTTCATGACAATGCAATTTCGACATCCGGTCTATGGGGTAGTTCTAGTCATTGGATCCTGCGCGGTGTGCTTGGGCGCCACCATTTCCGTTGGTCCTGATGCCGGGGACGATTACACAACGATTCAGGCAGCGGTTGATTTTGCCACGACTGGTGACACCATTGCGATTGATTCAGGGACCTATGTCGATGATGACGGAGATGGGGTGATTGTCAAAATCACAAGCAAGGATCTCACCCTCACCGCCCCCTTTGGTGGTGTCAACCTCGATGGACTCAATGTAGCCCGCGGCATTGAAGTCAAGTCCGCAAGCACTTTGCTTTATCAACTGGATCTACTGAACTGCACAGCATTGGATGGAGAGGGCGGTGCTGGTTTGTGGTTCCATGATAGTAGTGGCACCGCTCAAAACCTATTGATCATATCTTGCACGTTTACCAGTTGCTCTAGCCCAGTTCAATTCAATCTTGGGGGAGCGATTGGCATCTCTGGCAACTCTTCAGGCACCGTAGACTATGAAATTGATGATTGCATATTCACATCGTGCAGTTCAGCAGACTATGCAGGTGCCTTGTACTCAACCACCGCAACCGGTCTGATCATGAACACCAGTTTCATCGACTGCTCTGCTAAGTTCGGAGGCGCATGCGAGTTTCGCGAAGGAACTAGTGAATTCTACGAGTGTGTGTTTCAGGGAAACAGTGCGACACACGACGGTGGGGCCATTCGTGTCTACAGTGCCGATGCCGTCATCACTATTGAAGATTCGTCCTTTAGCGAGAATCATGCCGAACACTTTGGCTCGGCGATATCTCAGTCCACTGGTGATCTCACGTTGACTAACTCCGATTTCATCGACAATGAGTCTGGGTTCGCTGGGTGCTTGTACCTTCGTGACACTGATCCTGCGGCGATCATAGAAGTAAGTGGTTGCCGGTTTTCTGGGAATGAAACAGCTTCTGGATATCCGGCCGAGGGCATTTTTAGCGAGGAAGTCATCAATCTAACCGTTTTGGACTCCTTCTTCTGTGACCATTCACTGGGAGGTGATATTACGGTGGCATACACAGACGGCGGGGGTAACGATCTCGGCAATTGGTGCTGCCCAGGTGACATCGATGAAGATGGCGACGTTGATGCTGATGATCTTGGAACGCTGTTGACCGGTTATGGTGATGCATCACTCGATGCAGATGATCGTGAGGATTGTTCCCGGGACGGCGATGTCGATGTTGAGGATCTCATTAGCATGCTGAGCCAGTGGGGCACCTGCGAGTGATCCGATCACGCTGATCGATTTGATGGAACGGTGATGATGCGTTTGGCGGCTGTTAGGCATGCGTACTGAGGGCGATCCCGCCTCGCCTGGAATCGCCGCCGCCTTGGAGTGTTCGGTCACTCGTCCGCATCGCGACTTGGACGCCGCCAAAAAACATGTGCGGCGTTTCGAATGGATTGTTGGGCATGTCGACACCAGTGGGATCAAACCCAGGCTCGTAATCAAGCACAGGTCCTTCACTCGTTGTTCTCACATGAAAGCGGGGCCCGTTGACAGCCTGCGCGGCCGGCAAGTGGCCAGTGGCTATGCCTCGCCATGTCTGCGCCATTGAAGGGGCGATTCGGTCTGCGCCAGCCGCTCCGAGCGCCACAACACTGTCTTCTTTCATAGCAATCATGGGAGTCATATTGGTGGGCAACCGCTCGCCTAATTTGAGTACATTTGGACCATCGGGCAATAGTTCCAATTCGCCAAGCATGTTGTTCATCATGATCCCAGTTCCCGGCGCGACGACGCCGGATCCATAGCCAGTTGATGTTGTCATGCTGCAGGCATTGCCGTTCTCATCAACGGCGCAGATGTGAGTTGTTGAAGAAGAGGCCCGGCGAAGTGTGTCGTCCCGGCGATCGAGTGCTGCAGCCATCACTCTCACAAGCTTGGCAGACTCATCGCAGTCGCCCGCTGGTACTTCAGAAAATCCAGCAAGCAGTTCAAGAAGCGCTGAACCGCCAATCGTGTCACACGTCGAGATTGACCACCCATGATCATCGCAGTGGACTGGCTTACGCTGCTCCGCCCGGTACGCAGCAAAATCTTCCGGGCCGCACGCCCCGCCATGTTCGATAATCCAGTTGCCGATCTTCTCGCCCAGTGATCCCGCATAAAACAATTCAGCCCCCTCGACCGCAATGCGTTCGAGATTGGTCGCTAGGTCGGGTAACTGCGTCGTGTCGCCTGCGGCGCGTGGCGTGCCATCACCGCGGCGCCAGATCGCCTTGCTTCCCTCGGTCAGGTCGTAGATTGGCTTGCCCGAGAGTGGCAGATAGGCCGCCGACACACTCGGGTAGGGAAAGCCCTCACGAGCGAGATTGATGGCAGGCGACAAGACCTCCGCCCAGCTCAATGCTCCCCACTGTCGGTGCAGCATGTCGATCGCTGCGAGCCCCCCAGGAACGGCCACCGATCCCGGACCGACTCCAGTCTGTACACCTGGCCCATATGGCATCGTGATGATGTGCCCGCCGGGAGGATCTCCGACATGACCCCCAAGGCCCGGCATCGCTGTGAGTCCGTCGATCAACACTGGCTGTTCGCCTGCTGGACGCACCAATGCAATCCCTGCACTGCCCAGAGCAGTCATGCCGGGCTCACAAACCCATGAGGCGGCCACCGCCGCGACGAGCGCATCAACCGCGTTGCCGCCGGCCTCGGCAGCCACAAGGCCAGCCTGAGCGGCTGATCGGGTTCCAGCGGAAACAAGAAGGTGGGTCATTAGCTGGGCAGCGTACCCGTATTGGCCGGTGCGATGCGTACTACGTAGGCGTCACAAAAATGGTTGCACCAATTTACAAGAATCCCCCTTGCATCGATTACAAATTGCGTCATGGTGTAAGGACAACAGACGACCCCTCTTCAGGAAGAGAAGAGTAAGGATCGCTCTCGATGGTGGTGAAGGAGAGAGCACCATCTACTGGCTCCTGCGGAGGGGAGAAAGATACTGACGCTCGTCACTGGCTTCGGCCATGACGGGCGTCGAGTGTTTTTGAGGCCAGTCACCACACTGGGCCTGTGGAAGAACTCAGCTCATTCAGCTGTCCCCGCGTGGGGGCAAGGCCCCCTTCTGTATCAGTTGCCACGTGATGAACAAAGCGGTTCAGCTTGCAAGAGGTACAAGCCCCTATAGGCCGGGCCGACCTAGGAGGAACTGACCCCCTACTTCGCGTCGTACCAACTCTCGGACATCGAGACGTCGACGACGACGGGAATCGTCAGGTCCATC
>JAQWRC010000077.1 GCA_029243925.1 Phycisphaerales bacterium | reverse complement strand
GTGCTAGGGTCTGTGAGCATGGGAGGAGACGCGACGGCTGCAGGAAGTGTGGTGGCAGCCGCTTCTGCCAGCACGGCAGGGCGCGTAGCACATGCAAGGCGTGTGAGGGACCCGGCATTTGTGAGCACAGCCGGGTGAGATACAACTGCGCTGACTGCAACTCGCTTGAGGTGCTCATCGAAAGGGATAAGACGTGCATGGGGTGCCCTGGGAAATTACTCAGCCAATACCGCCAGCGTCGGTTCGAACCAGTCCCTCGATGACGATTTCACTGTTGGCCGGTACCCGAAGTGGAACGGTCTTGGCCGCGACAAGTGGAATGCCTCCACCATTGAGAAATCCAGCCAGAAGCAACTCGCTCAAGCCTGGGGGCATCGGCGCCGTCGCTGCATACGGAAGGACGGATTCGCCACCAAAGCAGATCGCCACCGGCATGGGCTCGCCGATCTCCTTCCACGATCGCCAGTGTGCCGCTCCATCATGATGAAGATGCCAGTGCATGACCAGATGCGTATCGTCGACAAGCTGCACCCGGTACATGCCGATGTTGTGGCTCGCCGGCCTGGCTTCGTGCCGATCTGAAGCATGAATCGTATGGACGCCACCGAAGGTAATGAATCGTCCGCCACCACCAGCGGTCCCCGATGCTTCGGGCGTCATCGAGATGCCCACGGCCTCAGGATCGCCATCATGTGGCCAGCACTTCAAGATTGGCAGGCGCGAACAGTTGACTTCGCCGCGGTCCGCACGCAGGACGACCTCCTGGCATGCACCGCGCTTTCGAACTTTCGGCGTCGAACGCAACAATGGAAGGTATTCACGTCCAAGTGCGAGTGCCTCGCCAAGCCCACGCGGTGGCGTAGGCTGCGCAAGCGAACCCAACGTCGCCCCTATGGCCTCGAATCCACCGGCGTCATGACAGCCCAATGCGATTTCCATGCGGGCATACGAACCGAAGACATTGATGGCCAGTGGAAAGTCACAGCCCTGCACCTGTTCAAACAGCAGCGCCTTGCCACCGAAGTCCGCGTGGCTGGGGTCGAATCGTTGCGCCGCTGCACTCTTGAGCCCACAGGGCGACTTGCTGTGACGATCGGCCACTTCAGTAATCTCGAGGATTGGAGAGACCTCACGCGTGACACGGACAAGCTCACCAACGTCATCAAGGCGGCGGAGCAATGAACCGAGATCTGAAAATACTGGCTTGGGCACGAGCGAAGGATAGCCACTCATTCGCAATGAGGTCGAACTCGTACAGGAGCCTCTATTCCCGCTGGAGCCGGATTGCAGTAGCCTGTAGCAATGACCGACGAGCAGCATGCCATCGACGTCCGTGACGTCCACAAGACCTTCAAGAAGCGGGTCAAGGCACTTCGTGGCGTCGATCTTCAGGTGGCTTCAGGTGAAATATTCGGCCTGCTCGGGCCCAATGGCGCTGGAAAATCGACGCTCGTCAAAATCCTCATGACCGTCGTCAGGCCAAGCCGGATCAGTGGGACATTTCTGGGCCACGCCATCGGCCACAAGCCCGCCCTTCAACATGTGGGCTACCTCCCGGAACACCACAACTTCCCCGACTACCTGACAGGACGCCATGTCATCGAGTTCAGCGGCGCACTGGCCGGCATGCTGAAACACGACCGCCGCACCAATGCCAATCGCCTGCTCGATCGCGTCGGCATGACGCGATGGGCCTCCAGTCGACTCAAGACATATTCCAAAGGCATGCTGCAACGGGTCGGCCTCGCACAGGCGATGGTCAACGATCCCAAGATCGTCGTACTGGACGAACCCACCGATGGCGTCGATCCTGTTGGCCGCCGTGAAATTCGAGATCTGCTGCTGGAACTTCGCGACGAAGGGCGAACCATATTCCTCAACAGCCATCTGCTCAGTGAACTGGAAATGGTCTGTGACCGAGTCGCCATCATGGTCCAAGGCCAGGTGTCCATGCACGGCACCATCGATGAACTCACCCACGACTCACGCCGATTTGAGATCGATTGCGTCGGCGACACGCCTTCATGGATCGATTCAATCGAAGATGCCACAACTGAAATCAGCGGCGAAACCTGCTGCATCCGCATCAGAACGGATGAACCACACGACATCCAACCAGTACTCGATCGTCTCCGCAATGATGGTCGCATCATTACCCGCGTCCACGCCGTTCGTGAATCGCTTGAAGACCTGTTCATGCGGGCCGTGACCGATGAACGTGGCGAAGTAGCCTCCCCCGGTGGCGTCGTCGAACCCCGACGAGCCAAAGGAGGAGATGCATGACCCCTGTGCTCGCGCTCCTTGTCGATGCGTACCGACTGCTCAACGCCCGGAAGATCTTCTGGCTCACCATGATTCTGTCGCTGCTGGTCGTCGGCAGTTTCTCACTGGTGGGCATCGACGAGCAAGGCATCAGCATCGCCTGGTGGGATCTGGAACTCTTCGAGCTCAATACCGGCTCGGCTGGCTACACCAAGGCACTGTTCTACAAAGTCATCTTCACCGAGTTTGGAGTCAATATCTGGCTCGCGTGGATCGCCACCATCCTCGGCCTGATCACCACCGCCAGTATCTTCCCGGAGTTTCTCGGCGCCGGCTCGATCGATGTCGTGCTCAGCAAGCCGATCGGCCGCTTCAAACTCTTCCTCATCAAATACATCACTGGCCTGCTCTTCGTCTTTCTTCAGGTCTGCACCTTTACCACCGCAAGCTTTCTGGTGATCGGCTTCCGCGGGGGCGTCTGGGAGCCAGGCCTTTTTATCGCGATTCCACTTGTCACGCTCTTCTTCAGTTACCTGTTCTCCATCTGCGCACTGCTGGGCGTCATCACTCGATCTACCATTGCATCCCTGCTCCTGACCGTACTCGTATGGTTCCTCCTCTTCATCGTGCAAGCTGCAGAATCATCACTGATGTTCTTCGACTTGATGCTCGAGCAGCGGGTCGAGGGATACCAAACTGCCGTGGAGCGTACGGAAACTCAACTCGCAAAAGTTGAGGATCCTGATGACACTGAACGCTGGGCATTTCTGCATGAGACACTGGAGAAACGCAAAGAAAATCTAGCTGAGGCCGAATCGTCTACCGCAAGCCTCGATGCATGGCACACGGGCCTGATGAGCGTGCTCACAGTGCTGCCCAAGACCGGGGAAACCATTGAGCTGCTCTCACGATGGACCATCGACCTCGCCGAACTCCCGGAACCAATGGCGTCCACATCCCGACCGCTGGTCAATGACGATGGCGACTTCCGTCCCGACCGTGATCGCCTGGGGCAGGACATGAATGAAGCCAGAAGAGCACGCTCATCCTGGTGGATCCTGGGGACATCGACCATCTTCGAGTTGGTGCTCGTGGTATTCAGCGCCTGGCTGTTCTACCGACGCGACTTCTGAACATCATCCAGAGAGTTCATCACCGCGATCGCGTGCCGCGATCACTCCGCGGCGGACGGCCTCTTCAAATCCATTGCTGCGCATGACCTCCAACCCCGCCTCGGTCGTTCCGCCAGATGTCGCCACGGATTCAATGAGCGCTTCAATCGATTGATCGCTCGACTGCAATGCAGATGCGGCACCATGCAAGGTCTGACGAACCAGTACATCTGCAGTCTGGGCATCGAAGCCGACATCGCACGCTCCCTTGACCATGGCCAGTGCAAACAACTTCAGCCATCCTGGGCCGGACCCGCAAACCGCCGTTGCCGCACTCATCAGCGACTCGTCAATCACACACGTACGGCCAACGGCATCAAACAATGTCGTAACCCAATGAAGATCTTCATCCGTCGCGCCAACCCCAGCTGCAATCAGCGTCATCGACTGGCCGATTGCAGCCGCGGTATTCGGCATCACACGAACAACTCTGCATGCTCCCCCACACGCCATCTGAACGTCTGAAGCGCCAATGCCGGCCATGACTGAGATGAGCAGATGCGAATCATCCAGTACCCCAAGTGATGCAGCAGCGGCATGCATCGATTGCGGGCGAACCGCCATCAGAATCCGAGGTGCGGATCGGAGCTGAGCGTTGTCGGAACACACGGCACACCCTCGCTCCGCAAATGAAGAAAGGCGGGCAGGGTCCTGATCTGCAAGCAGCACCTCCTCAGGAGCAAGGATCCCGTGATCAAAAACACCCTTGAGCACCCCTGATGCAAGATGTCCAACGCCCAGCACGCCTAGTTCAATCGTCATCTGGTTCTCCCGTATGAGCCCGCTGGCGGTAGAATAGCGGCTGAAACGACATGGCCAAGTTGAATCCGGCCAGGAGACACCATGAGCACGACCTACAGCCTGCCATTTGAGGAACCGGTGGTAGAACTGAACCGGCAGATCGAAGCACTCGCTGAACGCGAGGATGCCGAGCTCATGCAGGAGGAGCTGGACAATCTCAGGGACAACCGGGATCGTCTGCTCAAAAAAATCTACGCGCAACTGACACCATGGGATACGGTCAGAGTCGCTCGACATCCAAATCGACCTCAGACGGCTGACTACATCAACATGATCTGCCGCGATTTCCGCGAACTTCACGGGGATCGCAACTTTGGTGACGACCGCAGCATCATCACTGGATTCGGTCGCATCGGCTCAGAAAAAGTACTCATCGTCGGGCACCAGAAGGGACGCACCACACAGGAGCGCATTGCCTGCCACTTCGGCTGTGCCCATCCTGAAGGCTACCGCAAGGCGATGATAAAAATGAAGCTGGCGGAAAAGTTCGGGCTCCCGATCGTGACCTTCATCGATACGCCTGGAGCATACCCAGGACTCAAGGCGGAAGAACGTGGCCAAGCGGAAGCGATCGCGGTCAACCTCAGGGACATGAGTCGACTGAAAACACCAATACTCAGCATCGTCATCGGCGAAGGCGGAAGTGGCGGCGCTCTGGGGATTGGCGTTGCTGATCGCGTCGCGATGATGGAAAATTCCTGGTACTCGGTCATCAGCCCAGAAGGATGCGCAGCAATCCTCTGGAAAGTCGCCAATGACGAAACGAACAACAAGGCAGCAAACTCGCTGGCGCTGACTGCGAACGACAACTTGAACAACGGACTGATTGACTGCATCGTCAAGGAGCCGCTGGGCGGTGCGCATCGCAATCCAAAACTGGCCGCCGAACAACTACAGCGATACGTCATCGATACGCTGCGAGAACTCAGTCGATTCAATCCACGAGCACTGGTAGAACGCCGGTATGAAAAATTCAGGCGTATCGGCGAGTTCAATGAAGCAGAACATGCTCAGTAAGTAGCCACCGGCCCCAACGTTGACGGGGCCGCCTGCAATTCATACAATCGTCAATCTTCGACTTTGCGGCTGCGGAATAAGCCACAAGTCCTTTGTTCACAACATCTTTTGTTTCGCGGAGCGCTCTCGATGGCCAAGAAGAAAGCCTCATCCAAGAAGAACTCCGCCAAAAAGAAGGCGCCTGTGAAAAAGAAGGCGGCCAAGAAGTCGCCTGCGAAGAAGAAAAAAGTCGCCAAGAAGGCCACAGCGAAGAAGAAAAAAGTCGCCAAGAAGTCTTCGGCAAAGACGAAGAAGAAGGCCGCCAAGAAGTCGCCTGTGAAGAAGAAGAAGAAGGTGGCCAAGAAGGCTACTGCGAAGAAGAAAAAAGTAGCCAAGAAGGCCGCAGCAAAGAAAGCGTCTTCCAAAAAGAGCGGGAACGACAAAAAGAGTGCCACCAAAAAAACAACTGGCGGCAAGCGACGAAGGCAGACGGTTCAGGAAGCCGTGGTTCAATCCGATGCCGACGCCAAGGGATACGTCATCATCAATGGACGGCGAATCCGAAAGATAGCAACTGATCCGGACAAGATGCCCAAGAAGAAACGCAGCAGTACAACTGCAGCGGCGAGCGCCACGACTGCGGCCATCGATCCATCCAAACTCAAGACGAATCTGTCGCGAGCGGAGCTCAAGGAGTTCCAGCAGATTCTGCTGACAAAACGACGCGATCTGTTCCGTGCCGTCGACTCGATGGAAAATGAAGCATTGCGAAGTGATGACGGTGACACCTCGCATATGCCGATCCACATGGCGGATGTTGGCTCGGATGCCTACGAGCAGGATCTCATGCTCGGCATGGCGGCAAGTGAGCGGGAACGCATCAAGGACATTGATGAGGCTCTGTCCAGAATCAAGGACAAGACATACGGCATCTGCATGCTGACCGGCAAGCCGATCAGTGCCAAGCGACTGGGCGCAAAGCCCTGGGCCAAGTACTCAATCGATGCAAAACGTCAGGTTGAACGCGGCGCCGTATCCTGATGTCTTCCGATTCCGGACCAAACGAGCAGTCCGCATCAAACCAGAAATCCAACTTTCGACCGGCATGGAGATCCACCGTCGCCTGGTGCATCTTGCTGCTTGTGGTTGCTGGTGGGCTCGCGATTGATCTCAGTACGAAAGCGTGGAGTTTCAATTCAGTCGCGGATCACCCCGTGCACATTGATCGAACAGCCATCATCGAGAATGCGAGCTACCAGCCCATCCCTCCTCATGACAGCGTCGTGCTCATTCCTGGACGAATACTCAATCTCCACCTCGTATTGAACTCCGGCGCCGTCTTTGGCATCGGGGCGCATCGGCGGACTTTCTTCATCATCTTTACCGTCATCGCCGTATGCATCTGCCTGTGGATATTTGCTCGGTGGATGTCCGAGCGGAGCACCATGGCGCATATCGGGATCGGCCTCGTTCTTGCCGGCGCACTGGGAAATCTCTACGACCGACTTGCATTTGGCCGTGTACGCGATTTTCTTCACATGCTTCCAGATCGCCACCTACCATTCGGGTGGTCGTGGCCCGGGGGAAACTCCGAACTTTTCCCGTGGGTCTTCAATATTGCAGACGTCATGCTGCTCGCCGGCATGTGCCTGCTGCTCATCCACATTCACCTCACCGACCGAGCGGAAAAGCGTGCCAAGCAGAACCTCAACGAGGATGCAGGACATGCCGGTTGATCCCGTCGCACAGGCCAAGGAAGCGCGACGACTTCGACTGAATGGCGTTCTCGTCGTCAACAAACCTCCCCAACTGTCTTCCATGGGAGTCGTCTCCCGTGTCCGAGGGCGAGCACGTGGCGTCCGCACCGGTCATGCCGGCACGCTTGATCCACTGGCCACCGGCGTGCTTGTGCTGGGTCTTGGCCGCGCCACCAAACAACTGGACGGACTGATGGGCCTGCCAAAGCGGTACCAGACGACCATCGATCTCTCCATCACGAACGACTGCTTCGATCTTGAACATGAAGCACGCCACGTCGATGTCCCAACCCCACCCTCGCAGTCGGATATCGAATCCGCGCTGGCCAAGTACACGGGTGATGTCCAGCAAGCGCCTCCCGTATTCAGCGCAATCAAAATCGATGGCAAGAAATCCTACGAACTCGCCCGGCGTGATGAAGCTCCGGAACTCCCCGAACGAACCGTGCATGTTCATGAACTTCGGCTCATCAACTTCACATGGCCGCTGATTGAACTCGATATCCACTGTGCAAAGGGTTTCTACGTCAGATCACTTGCCCGAGACCTCGGGAAGATGCTTGGGACCGGTGGTGTATGCCGAAGAATCCATCGCAGCGCCATCGGCCAATTCACTGATGCGAATGCCTTCGAGTTTGATGCGATTCCCGATCCAATCGAGCAGATGCACCTCATGCAGTGGAACACAGACGAATCCTGAAAAGATCCTTGTCCAGACTCCCTGTCACTGGTCCAATACAGTGATTCCGCCGAACAACCAGAATCAGGAAGATTCCGTGAAACTCACTCTCCCCTTCATATTGTTGCTCACCCTCAGCCTGTGCGCCTCCACCGGCATTGCTCATGCGGAGGCACTCACTCGAGCGGCATCGAACCCCACGGCCGTGGAGGCCTTTGGTGGCCTCGCTCTGCAGATCGACCGTACTGCTCTTGCTGATGAAGACGATCTCATACTTGAGCGCGTACCTCTGGACAGCACCAGCAGCGTAACGCTTCAGTTGCAGCGAATCGATGTCCTTGCGCCCGGCGCACTTCTGGTTGCGGCCCATCGCCGTGACGATGGCAGCACCATTGAAAATGAATTTACTGCCCCTGACATCGATCTGTTTCACGGCACTGTTCTGGGGGATTCCGATTCGCATGTCTTTCTCGCTGTGGGCGAACACGGCACCAATGGCTGGATCGAACGTGAGCACTCACTCCATGTGCTGACGACGCACCGTCACGACGGGTGGACCGCCATCTACGATCTCAACCAGATCGATCCGGCCGACATGCACTGGGTCGATATTCGTTGCGCGACCAAGGAAGTTGCCACTCCATTGACCGATACGCAGCGCCGCAGCGCAACACGTGGCGATTTGTCCTGCCTGGCGCTTCGGGTTGCCGTCGAAACCGATTGGGAGTTCACCGGTCTGTTCGGAGGCGATACAAGTGCATCGGCCGAATACGCGATGACTCTTTTTGCTGCCGCCTCCTCGGTCTACGATCGTGACATTGGCATTGCCGTCACCATCTCCTACCTCCGCTTGTGGGCAGACAGTGACGATCCCTGGTCCGGAGCGGATTCCGGTGCACAGCTGGGCCAGTTCCAGGCGCATTGGACATCACAGATGGATCATGTCGACCGCCACCTCGCCCACTTTCTCAGTGGCCGGGGACTCGGAGGCGGAGTCGCCTACCTGGGCGGCGTCTGCAACAACGCCGGATATGCCGTTTCAGGAAACATCAACGGTTCATTCCCCATGCCTCTTGAGGACAACAACGGCGCCAACTGGGACCCCATGGTCGTCATGCATGAAATCGGGCACAACTGCGGCACAGGACATACGCACGATTCATACAACCCGCCACTGGACGGGTGTGGAAGCGGCGACTGCACGGACGCGAATCTGGGCACCATCATGAGCTACTGCCACCTGTGCAGTGGCGGACTGGCCAACATGGCCATGGAGTTCCATCCCGAGGTGCAACTGGTCATCGAGAATTACCTCTCCAACGGCATCACCTGCGAACTTGCTGGAGATGGCTCACCTCCGGTCGCCGTTTCCGACATCGTCAATACATTGCTTGGTGATCCGGTAGATGTCCCAGTACTTGCCAACGACTACACCAACGACTGCAGCCCAGCGACGCTGGAATACTGGGATACGATCTCAAACGACGGATACACCGTGGAACTCGTCGACGGAGATCAGGACGCAGCCGTCCTGCGATACGACACACCAAACAGCTCAGAAGACTCGGGCGACATCTTCCACTACGGCATTCTTGATGGCAGCGGACAGCCTTCAGCTGGCGCCGTACTCATCGTCTTTCAGGAAGCTCGCCCGGCGGACACACCCGTCGCCACCGAACCAGGCGTCATGACCTCGTACTACGATCTCGACAACCCGCAGGTCCTGCCTGATTTTGATCTGTTGGAACCGTACCTTGCGGAAGTCGTACCTGAAGTGGACTTCCCAAGCACGAGTGGAACATTTGCAGGCTCTGGGCTCAGTGATGACTTCGGGGTTGTCTTTGCCG
>JAQWRC010000233.1 GCA_029243925.1 Phycisphaerales bacterium | reverse complement strand
TGGGTCGTGGGCTCGTCTCGACACCGGATGAGTTCGGTGCCCTCGGCTCACCACCTTCGCATCCGGACTTGCTTGATCACCTTGCCACTCGATTCCAATCGAACTGGTCCATCAAATCACTCGTACGGGACATCGTGCTTTCAAACACCTATTGCATGTCCAACGATCTTCCGAAACATATGGTGATGGAGGTCGACCCGGACAATGTCCTGCTGCACAGGGCACCGCGAAAGCGAATGAATGCCCATGTACTTCGTGATGCCATACTCACCGTCTCTGGCCGACTGGTCACAGATGGCGGAGGACCTTCCACCCCCGTGCACCTGACACATTTCATGACCGGTCGTGGTCGCCCCTCATCATCCGGTCCACTGGATGGCGACGGCCGGCGAACGATCTATCAGGAAGTGCGGCGCAACTTTCTGCCTCCCATGCTCAAGGCCTGGGATCTCCCCACCGCCTGCAGGCCGGCGGGCCGACGTCATGTTTCAAATGTGCCGGCCCAAGGACTCGCCTTGCTCAATGACCCATTTGTCGCCGAGCAGTCACGTGCCTGGGCCAACCGTCTTCTGGCCATGGATGAACTTACAGATCGTGATCGAGTGCATCGTATGTACATGGAGGCATTCGGAAGACCGCCCAGTGAAGATGAAGTAGCGACTGCAATCGAGTTCATCGAATCCGGTGACATGCTGCCTGCTTCCACCGCATGGGCGGATTTCGGCCATGTCCTGTTCAACAGCAAGGAGTTTGTCTTCGTCGACTGACCAAACATGCATGAGTGCAATCGATATCTTGAAGCACCCTGCTCACGACGAGCCATGCTGTCACGCTGCGCTGCCGGATTCGGATCGGTCGCACTCGCCGGGCTCCTGGCCGATCGCTCATTTGCCGGCCAGCTGCATGGAGCACTTCCAGGACCGCACTTCCCCGCCACTGCGAAAAATGTGATCTTTCTCTACATGGACGGAGGTCCATCACAGATGGACACCTTCGACCCAAAGCCCAAACTGACGAAAATCAATGGCCAGCCATTCCCCATGGCCAAAGCTCGAACACAATTCAACGACAACGGCAACGCATTAGGCAGTCCCTGGTCCTTTGCGCGTCATGGGCACAGTGGACTCTGGGTCAGCTCGCTCTTCCCGCACATCGCCACCTGCGCCGACGATCTCTGCGTCATGCGGTCGATGACAAGCGACTTTTCAGAACACACGAACGCGAATTACTTCATGCATACCGGCCTTGGGCTCGCCGGCCGGCCAAGCATGGGGGCGTGGGCAAGCTACGGACTCGGCAGTGAAAACAACGACCTGCCGGGATTCGTGGTTCTCAATGGCGGGCTGACTCCACCGGGTGGACTCGAGTGCTTCGGCAACGGATTCCTGCCTGCAACACATCAGGGAACCATTCTGAAGCCTGACGGCGCAGGCATGGCCAATATCACGCCACTTGAAGACGATGCGAATCGCCAGCGTCGCAAACAGCTCCTACTCCGTTCAATTGATGAGCAATATGCTGCCGCTCGCCCAGGAGACGACGCGGTCGAATCAGCCATTGCCAATCATGAACTCGCATTCAGAATGCAATGGACCGTTCCGGAGCTGATGAACATCGCCAGCGAGACCAAGGCCACACAGCAGTTGTACGGCCTTGATGCTGAGTATGAACCAACACGTATCTTTGCTCGAGAATGCCTGCTTGCCCGAAGACTTGTCGAACGTGGGGTTCGATTCGTCGAGCTCACCTGTCCGTCGGTCAATGGAGATCGCTGGGATCAGCACACGAATCTCGTCGAAGGCCACGAAAACAACGCCAGAGCAGTTGACCAGCCCATCGCCGGGCTGCTCAAGGACCTGCGAAGCCGCGGCCTGCTTGATGAAACCCTCATACTCTGGGGCGGGGAGTTCGGCCGAACACCATTTGCGCAAGGAGCAAATGGTCGCGATCACAATCCATTCGGATTCACCATGTGGATGGCTGGCGGAGGCGTGCGCGGTGGCATGACATACGGCAGCACCGACGAGTTTGGATACCGCGCAATCGAAAATCCGATGTCCGTCCACGATCTGCATGCCACGATGCTGCATCTACTTGGAATTGACCATCGCAAGTTGACGATGCGACACGGTGGACGCGATATGCGGTTGACGGATGTACACGGCCATGTCGTGAAGGACCTGCTCGCCTAGAGGCTGCCGATCATGATGCCCAGAGCAAACACAATTGCGCCTCCGACAATGACCTGAAGCGAAGCCGTCCAAAACGATGTGCCCATCCACCGCTTTCGAATCCACGCGATCGCGATAAGCTCCAATGCCACGACGATCATTGCTGTAATCAATGCTGGAGTGAACTGGGGTATGAGAAACGGAAACGTGTGACCAAGGCCCCCGATCGTGGTCATCCCGCCACAAATCCAACCTCGCGACCATGGACTGCCTCGCCCGCTGATCTTCCCGTCGTCCGAAAGCGCCTCGGCGAATGCCATGGAGATGCCTGCGCCGACGGATGCCGCCAACCCGACAAGAAACGTCTTCCAAGGGTCTCTGGTGGCAAAGGCTGCAGCGAAGATCGGAGCCAACGTCGAGACCGAACCATCCATGAGTCCGACCAATCCAGGCTGGACATAGGTCAGTACGAACCGGCGATGCTCGTCGTCATTCTGGTGCGTGGGGCCAAGAGGTGTATCGGGCTCGGACATGCATGACAGTTTACTTCGTTACCGGATCAATCAGTTCAATTGAGCGCCAGCGACCAGATTCAAACCGCCAGATGAGTCCGATGCCGGAGACGATGATGTAGACCGCCGCACCGATCCATGGGCCGATCGCCCCGAGTTCCGGAAGTTCCGTCGCCAGCAGCCAACCGCCCCCGATGATGAATGTCCAGCCACATGCTGCCAGAAACAGACCAGGCCAGATGACATCGCCGGCCCCGCGCAATGCGCCGCTGTAACAGATCCCAAATGCATCGACGGTCTGAAAGAACGCCGCCACGATCATCATCTTGACTCCGATATCAACGATCGACTTCATCTGTTCAGGCGGAACATCGCTTCCAATGAAGATCGACACCATCGGTTCACTGAACAGGATGAAGGACAGTCCACAAAGAGTCATGTACACCACACCGAGGCCGACACCCCAACGTGTCCGCTGGGCTGCAAGATCCTTGTTCCCCGATCCGATCGAGTTTCCCACCAACGTATTGATCGCGAATGAAATTGCCACTGCCGGCATGAACGCCAAATGCATGTAGCCAAGTACGATCCAGCCCGCCGTCATGGCATCATTGCCGAACAGTCCCACCAGCATGGTCATGAAGATGGACCAGCAGACGATCTCGTTTCCCGAAACCAACGAGCCGGGCCACCCCAACCGAATCAGATCACGAATGGATTTGCCATCTGGCCGCCACATGGAACGTGATTCAAACTCACGATGACATCGTGGACCGAGAAAGACGATGAATGGAATAAGAAACTCGACCAGTAGGCCGCAGACCGTACCCAGTGCAGCGCCATGTATGCCCATGGCTGCCACTCCTGGCACACCGGGAAGATCAATCGCGAACAATGACATTCCCTCTTCGCCGAAGATGAGGATGTAGTTCATCACGACATTGACGATGTTTCCGAGTATGACGGCAACGGTGACCACCTTGGGGCGCATGATGCCGAAGAAGAATTGATGAATCCCTCGGCCACCAATTTGAAAAATGCCGCCAAGCAGCAGAATCTGACCGT
>JAQWRC010000340.1 GCA_029243925.1 Phycisphaerales bacterium | reverse complement strand
GGTTGCGATGGATCTTAATACACTGGGTTCACTTGAATCCCAGTTGCAGCCGTGGTCCGCATGGTTCCTGCCCGCCGGCCGACTGGATCGGTGGCAGCAGGACATGCGATTGCGTCTTCGGATCGCTGCGACCGCGCTGACCAATGGCGATGATGAAGAAGCAGTGGATCAACTGGACCGTCTGGAGTCGGAACTGGCGATGCTTCGTCTGGCCCACTTGCTGATTGAGCAGGCGCCGGTCATTCCGCCGGCATCTGCATCTGGTGCTGCGGTGGGACAGTTGGCCTTTGCTCCTGAAGAGCATGCGTGGATGGTGCAGTATCGCCGCGAGTTTGCCGAACTCTCCCGCCTGGTCATGGAAGCAGAGGCTGCGCGGCAGGAAGAGCGATTTCAGGAGGTTGAAGCCTTGCAACTCGCCTTGTCCGGGCGTGCTGAAACGCTGTACCGAGCATTGGCGGGGCCTGAGCACATGCTGATTCCAGTGCCCGGATTTGACGGCTCCAACCCAGATCCACAGCTTTCACCACTGCGGCTGGAGGTTGATCGCCGCCGCTGAGCGCCGTGGCGGTATCCTGCGTGTTCTCTCATGGCACGCATCGCCGTTTTCGGCCCACATCCCGATGATCAGGAACTTGGCATGGGTGGCACCATTGCCCTGCTTGTCGACCAGGGCCACGATGTCCTGTTGGTTGATATGACTGACGGGGAGCCAACGCCATACGGTGATCCAGAGACCAGAGCGGGTGAATCCGCGGCAGCGGCGGACATCCTTGGTGTTCAGCGTATGCAGTTGGGCCTTCCCAACCGGTCGGTGGAACATTCACTGGAGGCACGTCATCGTGCCGCGGGCGCAATTCGCCTCCATCAGGCGACGGTGGTCTTTGCACCGTACTTCGAGGATGCACATCCTGATCACGTGGCGACGACGCGTATTGTCGAAGATGCGCGCTTTGATGCCAAACTGACGAAGACCGATCTGCCCGGTGAACCGATCTACCCTTCGTGGTTCTTCTACTACTACTGCACGCACCTGCGGCATGTGCCCAATCCGAGTTTTCTCGTGGATATTGAATCCGGCTGGGAACGCAAGCGTGCATCGATACTCGCCTACGAAAGCCAGTTCGTTCGGCCAGAAAAGAACCGGCGAATCATCGACTGGCTCGAAGCGGCATCGGTATTTCATGGCAGCCGCATCGGGTGTTCCAAGGCGGAACCGTTTTTTACCCGCGAGCCGCTCGGCCTTGGCGGCTTCGGCTCAATTGTGAATCTGGACTGAGCACTTCAATGGAACGACCCGCGCTTTCAATTCAACGCCTGACAGCACTGGCGGTCATTCCCGAGTACCAATCGCCTGAAGCAGCGGGGTTGGACCTGCATGCCGCGATCGAATCATCTGTGGTCCTTGAGCCTGGCGATGTGGCGAGAATTGCTCTGGGGTTCGCCATGGCCATCCCGCCTGGATTCGAAGCACAAATTCGCCCTCGCAGTGGCCTGGCCAGTCGGCATGGCATCACGCTTCCCAATGCGCCGGGAACAATTGATTCCGACTACCGAGGTGAGGTCCTGATTCC
>JAQWRC010000332.1 GCA_029243925.1 Phycisphaerales bacterium | reverse complement strand
CCACCCGGCCTGGGATCTTCCACGGTGAGCCGCTGGTGGAACACGCGCCGGCAAGTACGCCCGAGGCATCCATTGCCAGCGTTCCAATGGTGTCGTGCCCAGCCCATCGCTGCTCATCATCTCCTCCGAACAAACGACCTTCATCACGGTCAACGGGACGACCTGCATCACGGATCAAGTCGACATCAATCCCCTCCGTGCTCCATCTGGTCCATGCCTCACGTGCAGCGGGCGAAAGCAACTCCGCGGTTGGTTCGCCCGCGGCCTCCGCAAATGCCTCCGCTGCCGCCCCGACCAGCATGATGTGCTCGGTGTCCTCCATGATTCGGCGAGCAATACGAGCCGCGTGCAGGTGCTCTCGAAGGCAGCACACGCTTCCACAGGCCGAAGGAGACTGCATCACGCATGCATCAAGCGTGACATCTCCGTGGGCATCCGGCAATCCGCCGTACCCCACCGAATCAATCTCTGGATCCGCCTCTATGGCCGTTGCAGCTGCAACAACCGCATCCATGGCCGAGCCTCCACCCTTCAAGCCCGGCCAGGCCGCCTCGTGGCCACGGAGGCCAAAGGACCATGTGGAGAGAAGAAATGGGTCTGCAGTACTCATGAGGCCGCCATCATAGGTCGTCAGGAGAACCACATCAGACAGATTGCTACACTGGAGCATGAAGAGCCCGCCTGCCCCCACAGGTGGGCTCGACCGATTCATTGAGCTTGAGGAGAACACGATGGAATACATGACACAGGACGATAAGGACCGCCTTGATCAGGAACTCAAGGACAGAATCAAAAAGCGTCGTGAACTTTCCGACCGCATCGGGCGTGCGAGGGAGATGGGCGATCTCAAGGAAAATGCCGAATACCACGCGGCACGCGAGGATCAGGGCCTGAATGAAGCCCGCATCCACGACCTCAAGGAGAAACTGTCCAACGTCGTGATCGCCGATACGGAAGTCGTCCCAGATGACATGGTCTTCGTCGGCTCAACCGTCAAACTCAAAGACACCTCGACTGGAGATGAAGAGGTCTACAAGTTGGTCGGTGAAGTCAGCGGAACATTCAATCCCGAACTCATTGAAGTCACCCCCAACTCCTCACTGGGCATGGGACTCATGAAGGCGAAAGTCGGCGAAACCGTCAGTGTCGATCTCCCGCGAGGCTCAAAAACCTACGAGATCACGGAGATCCTGTGAGCAACACGCAGAGCGCCAAGACGAGTTGGAACATCTACCTTGCAGGTGAAATCCACAGTGATTGGCGTCAACAGATCGAGTCCGGCTGCCATGACGCTGGCCTCCCGGTCATCTTCAGCGCACCAGTGACGGATCACGCCGCCAGTGATGCATGCGGCGTCGACATCCTCGGCGATGAGGACAACCCCTTCTGGGCCGATCACAAAGGCGCCAAGATCAACGCAATCCGAACCCACACGCACATCAAACAGGCTGATGTGGTCGTGGTTCGATTCGGTGAACAGTACCGCCAGTGGAATGCCGCATTCGATGCCGGATACGCTGCTGCACTGGGTACGCCAATCATTGTCCTCCACCCCGATGAACACCGACATGCCCTGAAGGAAGTCGATGCGGCCGCGCTGGCAGTCGCCACGACACCCGAACAGGTCGTCGAAGTACTTCGTTACGTCATCAACCACAAGTAATCGAGCACCAATATGAAATCACCGGCCATGGTCAAGATCACCACTGTCTTCAGTCTGCTTCTGATCATTCAGGGACTTGCGTTCTGGGGAATGGCGGACTTCGAGATGGGCAGATTCACCGCAGCCATTCCAAGTTTCTTCGGCGTACTCATGTTGCTGTGCGCCAGCTTGGCCAAAGCAATGCCCAAGGCTCGAATGCACGTCATGCATCTGGCCGTGCTGCTTGCGCTGCTGGGAACCATCGGGGGCAGTGTCATGGGTGCCCGTGGGCTGTTGAAGGATCCGGTTGAAATGACGAAAATCATCGACCAGTGGCTGCTTGCACTGCTGTGCATCATCTACCTGATCTTCGCGGTTCGATCCTTCATCGCGTCCAGAGCAAATCAATCAGACTGATGCGATCTCTCTTCTGCCGGTCAAACGCCCCAGTTGGCAATGACCAGCAGAAGATCGTCGACTACGACGTATCCATCATCGGTCGCGTCGCCGGTGCAGGAACCGAAGCAGCCCCAATCGGCAATCACGGCCAGCAGGTCATCAACACCGACATGGCCGTCACCAGTGACATCGCCGGGGATCTCGGTGCCGATGATCTCGCTGTCACCATCACCCTCGTCCGAGCCCGTGTTGCCATCGGCATCTCGAACGACCACCTTGATGCGAACGGAATCGGAGTCCAGATCGGGCACATTCCATGAATGGAACCCATCGTCAGCGGTCCCGGACACGATGACCGTGTCATACGTCGAGCCGCCATCGGTTGACAGCAGAATGTCGGCGCTGGTTGCCGCGACATCGTCATCACTGTTCCAACGGATGAGCACGGAGTCACCCGGCTCCCAGGCCTCTCCGCCACGGGGGGCACGAAGATAGGCCACCGGATTCTCTCCACCGGCATTGGCCGGTACGTGCATGCTGATGCAGTGCATGACGCCCGCTGAATACGCGAGGTTGTCGCAGACGACCTGCACAACGGTTCGGTTGGGCATGGCGGACTGCACGGCGGCCAGCGCATCGGTGCTCCAGTAGGAACTGATGCTGTTGTAGCGAGGAAGGAGCACGAGGTTGTTGCAGATGACCATGTTCGTGAACGTGTAGTGCGTCCAGCCATCCGTGTAGGCGGGTACTCGGTACACGGTCCAGCCTTGCGCGGCGTATTGGAGAGCAACAGCTCTACCAATGCCTTTTCCGGCACCAGTAATCCACAGCGTATTAGTCATGATTTAAGCCCAGCATTACATCCCGGAAGCGGAGGCTTGTTCGATATCATTCACCAGGCCGCATTGCCGGCACACAAGATCAATGGTTTCACCCGATTTGGTCGTAAACACCATTTTAACCCAGCGGCCCTCACTGTCGTACCAGACATTGGTGTCACGCAAGTCGCCGGTGTATTCGAATTTTTCTGCTTCGACAGGACCGGCCACCGTCTCTACGGTCTCAATGCCATGCCGGACCACCTCGACCTTTGCCAGATTGCCCGTCAGTGTATTGAGAACAACAC
>JAQWRC010000315.1 GCA_029243925.1 Phycisphaerales bacterium | reverse complement strand
AGGGGTGTAGAGGTTGGCCATGATCGCAGCCGAGTGCATGTTGGGTGTTGTATTCAACTGCCAGTCAGGTGCACCAAAGCCTTTTTGCTCGCCGAGTGTCGGGTGAGGCAGGGCGTCAATATGGCCTGGCGTCGGGAACATTTCCTTGTTCGCTGCAGCATGAGTCAACCATCCTTGGTGGATGGATTGCTGCTTCTTGGAGTCTTCAAGCTGCCGGGCTGCTGCGCGAGCATTGGAAAGGGCAGGCATGAGAATGCCAATGAGAATCGCAATGATTGAAATCACCACGAGGAGTTCGACGAGGGTGAATGCTCTCTTATTCATGTTTTCGATGTCCGGAAATGGGTCTCTGAATGCACTGAACGGTGGAAAATCCGCCCTCCGCGGTTTCCTCGTTGAGCACGAGAATATTCAATGAACTCGGCTTGTGTACGTGTGCCTGCCCAGTGAAAGGGAACAAATATGCGGGAATGGTGCTGAGCATCACTCTCGGCATGGTTTGATTATAGGTCCAGAGTATGCCCCTCCAAATGAAAGTTTGATCTGTACCCCTTTTTTGAGTATTAAAGGGCCATTCAGCTATCAAGAATCTCCAGCAGACCCGGGTGCACCTCTATCTTGTCACAGACCCCCTCAAATTCGTCCAGCCTCAAGATGCTGCTGATTGTTGCTGCAGTCGTCGTCATTATTGCCGGACTTCAGGCCGCGGGAGCGATCATCCTTCCGATCCTCGTCGCCATCTTTCTGGCGGTGATTTGCATGCCGCCAGTCGCATGGCTTCAGCGCCGGGGGTTCCCTGACTGGGCAGCAGTCGTCGTGGTGTTCGTGGCTGTGTTCGTTGTATTCATTGGCTTGTCATTTGTGGTGACCTCATCCATCGCGCAATTCCAGACGCAGTTACCTCTGTATGAAGACCGGCTGCAGGAGATGTTCAATGGTCTCGTGACGTGGCTGCAATCGCACGGGATTGAAGTGTCGTCCGCCAATGTGCGCGAACAGTTTGATTCCAAGCGACTGACCGGGTTGATCACCAGAGGGCTTTCGGCATTTACCATGGTGCTTTCAAACACCTTCCTGGTGATGCTGACGGTTGTCTTCGTATTGTCTGAGGCTGCGGGCATGCCACGCAAGATTCGGGCGATGGTCGGCGATCCAGACGCTGATGTGAGTTGGTCATCGAGTGTGCTCGGTGATCTTCGGACCTATCTTGCGGTCAAGACTCAGTGCAGTTTGATGATTGCGATTCCGGTGACCATCATGCTGAAACTCGTTGGAGTCGACTACGCAATCCTTTGGGGTCTGCTGGCTTTCCTTTTGAACTACATTCCCAATCTGGGATCGATCATCGCGGCCATTCCGCCGATTCTTCTGACCTTGCTCATGATGGGGCTTGGATGGGGGATTGCCGTGGCGGCGGGGTACCTGGCATTCAACTTCATCGTGGGCAACATGCTTGAGCCAAGAATGATGGGCCGGCGGCTGGGGCTCTCGACGTTGGTCGTCTTTCTTTCGATGGTGTTCTGGGGATGGGTGTGGGGCCCGGTGGGCATGGTGCTGTCCGTGCCACTGACCATGATCGTCAAGATCCTGCTCGAGCATACGGAAGACCTCAAGTGGGTCGCGATTCTTCTGGGGCCCGCCCCCGAAGATCCTGATCGCTGCACTGACGAATCTTGAGGTTCAGCGTGGATCACGCTGTGCCGTGCTTCTAAGTACCTATACTGCATCATGTTCAGCGACGTTGTCTGCTGAATGATGTTCACGTGCAGGGAAAGGCGGTGTGAATCCGCCACGAACGCGTCACCGTGTATCTGCATTCTCGAAATGCAGGTAAGTCGGGTTACCTGCCAGGAGCATGAGATGTACACGCCTCCGCGATCGGGGTGAGGTGCCTGCTCTCTGAACGATGTTCGGATGGAAGCGCTTCATTCAACTCCTGAGGACAGGTAGTGACAGCGATGGTCCGCGTACGGTCACCGCCAGTTGAAGGAGATGTCATGCGTACTTTCCATCATGTGCTGGTACCCATCTTCGTATGTGGGGTTGTTGAGCTGGGTTCGGCGGACATCATCGAATCATTCGACGTCGGCGAAGGATTGTTCACGTCAACGGTGCAGATCGATTTTGCCAATGGCAATGGCTATCTCTTCGAGGTTCGATGGAGTTCGGGGACGACCACCGGATGGGACCTGATGACCACGATTGCCGATGAGGTTGACGGTTTCTCTCTGGACTATTCAACCAGTGAATGGGGTGTTTTCCTGCAGGGGATAGACGCATTCGGAGACAGCGACTGGGGAATCGGAGCTGGGTGGCCGGACGTCGAGGATTACTGGCACTACTGGACGAAAGACTCGGCGGCTGATGACTGGCTGTTTGCGATGGTGGGTGCAGATGTTCGAACCGTCAGCGATGGATCATGGGACGGATGGGTCTTTCTGTCAGCTGAAAGTCCGCAGCCGATAGGTGTTCCCGCTCCCGGAGGTCTGCTGATTGGAACTCTTGCGTTGTTCACGTGCCGCTCAAGGCGTCGTTGATCAGGCTTGATTGAAGACCAGTGTGCGACAGCGATGCCAGAGCCATGTGGCTTGGCAGATGTTGCCGAGGGTCAATGCAATAAGCACGGCCGTCAGACCGCTTTCCGGTTGCATCATGATGCCGATGCCCAGAATTGCGCACGTGACGGTGAGAAAGAGCACGACCGACTCAGTGATGGCTCGGGTTCGATGGGCGTGTACGAGCACTCCCTGATAGAGCGACTGCAGAAATGTCAGCAGCGGGATCAGGATGGCGATCCACAGTGATGCGGTTCCGAGTACGGCAAGATCAGCATCCAGTCCGATGACCGATTCGAACCAGAAGCTGCACAATGGCGTCAAGGCAACAGCTGCCAGTGCAAGGGTGAAGAGTGAGCCGGCCAGCCATGCGAATTTTCGGAGGCTGGCCATGGCCTTGGCATCTCCACAGTGGCTGATGACAACCTCGTTGTATGCGACTCCGGCACTTCTGCACATGAATACAAGCCCATTCAACGGCGCCCAGACGGCCAGTGACATCACCGCGTTTGGCATTCGGTCAATCCCTGCGCTGCCGATGGGCTGCATGGTGATGACCAGAAGCGGCGTGAGGGCGAGGGGGACATAGAAGCGCAGCAGTTTTCTGCCCCGTACGACTTGTGTATCGATGGGGGCCGTCTGCAGCAGAGTTCTTCTGATGGGGCGGGAACGGAGCCGGGCATAGATTGCTTCGCAGAGTGTTCCGATCGCCAGCGCGCTGGCCGCAACGACCACGCCTTGGGCCTCAATCACAAGCCAGCCGACCAGGAGCACCGTAATTGTGGTGCAGAGGCGTATTCCAGTGCCAATGGCGACGGAGCTGCGATATCCGAACCGAATGAGGAAGCCTTGGTGGAATCGCCGGTCAGCAATGGCCCACGTCCACGGAGTCATGATCATCAAGCCGAGTCGTGCTGGTTCAACGACGTTCTCTGGAATGTCCAGCAGGGGGACGATGCACCAGTCGTAGATCGGTGTGAACGCGATCAGAATGTGCAGGAGGGTCATGGCCAGCGCCAGGCGGGTCATGAAGCGACGCAGCACGCGGAAGGCAGTGTCGTTTGTACTCAGCGCCGTTGACGCGGCGAGCATCATGATCACCGGTGCTTCCACCAGCAGTGCCAATGGAAAGACCACGCCGCCAAATGCGGCCAGTTGGACGGCCTGATCCGGTAGGCGGGCGACGACGGCGCTGATCAACGGCAGTTCGACGCCCATCAGCAGCCAGCTCAGAGCAAGGGGCCACCACGCGGTCGCAACAGCGGACATGGTGAGTGATGGAACTGCCGGTGTCTTGTGCATTGGTGCTGATTGTGGACCGTGGTCGAAAGCAGAAGTGGGTAGGCTGTATGGAAAGGGAGAGGTTGTACCCGGAATGGTTGATTGATGCTTCCCACGCTTCTTGTCATCGCTGTCCTGTTGCTCGTGCTGGTGATCGCCAACATCGTGCTGGTGCTACGCCGCACTGGGCATGAAGACGAGTCTGGGGGGCGGGTTGAGCAGGCGATGCAGGACGGCTTCAAGGATGCTCGAGAAACGCGACGAGATGAGTTTGAGCGGGCTCGGGACGTGCAATCCAAATCGGCATCTCAGCTTCGTGAAGAGGTGGGCAAGAGCCTCGCGCAGGCTTCGGACACGCTGGTGACCACCATCAAGGCGTTGGGAGATACGCAGGCGACGCAGCTTGCCCAGTTGCAGGCCAACAACGAGAAGAAGCTCGAGCAGATGCGGCAGACCGTGGATGAGAAACTCCAGGGCACGCTTGAAAAGCGATTGGGCGAATCATTCGCGCAGGTCAGCAAGCGACTTGAAGAAGTGCACCGCGGGCTTGGTGAGATGAAGGGCCTTGCCGATGGGGTGGGTGATCTCAAGCGTGTGCTCTCGAACGTCAAGGCGCGGGGCACATGGGGCGAAGTGCAGTTGCGGGCGATTCTCGAGCAGATCCTGACGGACAGGCAATACGAAGAAAATGTCGAGACCGTGCCCGGAAGCAATGCTCGGGTGGAGTTTGCCGTCCGTCTTCCCGGTCCCATGGATGGCATGGTTGACCACATCTGGCTTCCAATCGATTCAAAGTTCCCCATGGACTATTACTCGCGTCTGCAGGATGCGATGGAGCAAAGTGATTCGGATGTCATGGAAGCGGCGGCCAAGGAGTTGGAGCAGTCCATTCTCCAGAGTGCCAAGGAGATCAAGGAGAAGTACGTCTCGCTTCCCCATACGACTGATTTCGCCATCCTGTTTCTTCCGGTCGAAGGGCTGTATGGAGAAGTGCTGCGGAGATCCGCTCTGTTTGAGAAGCTTCAGGAGCTTCGGATCACGGTGGCCGGGCCGACGACTTTGACAGCCATCCTCAACAGCCTCCGCATGGGATTTCGAACCCTTGCGATCGAGCAGCGTTCCAGCGAGGTCTGGGAAGTGCTTGGTGCCGTCAAGGCGGAGTTCGAGAAGTTCGGTGGTGTGTTGGACAAGCTCAAGAAGCAGCTTGGAGCGGCGCAGAACACCATTGATCAGGGGCGAACGCGAACGCGTGTCATGGAGAAGAAGTTGCGTGACGTTGAATCGCTTCCAGAGGGTCGTTCAGACGAGATCCTTCAGCTGCCCGAGTTTGATTCTGATGAAACCGATGAACACCTCGAAGGCCTTGATGTCGAGGGTGCCTCAGACGATGCCAGAGTTGAATGACAGGAGGGATCCGGATGGATCCCCCCTGATTCATATCTGGTTGTCGTGATGATTACGGGCAGGAGCCCCAGGCACCGATGACCTCAAGGAGATCATCCACGCCGTACGGATCACCCCAGCCGCCGATGATCAGCAGCAGGTCGTCTACGCCGACCTGTCCGTCGCCGGTGTAGTCACCCGGGCACGGCACGGTGCCGCAGTCGCCATCTGGCCCATGGACCAGCAGGACGCCGGTACCGAGGTTGCCTTCATTCCACCCGCCGACGCGAATGGTGTAGAAGTCGCCTTCGGTGACATCGACTGTGACGGTGGAGTGGTAGTTGGGCGACCCGCCACAGCTGTTTTCATTGTCATCATCATTGCATCCGAGCAACGTGAGGTTGTTGCAGTCAATGCCTCCGTAGACAACGAGGTCCGTGTCGAAATCGGCGCTTCCGCCAAGGTCTTCGCAGGTGCTGACGACGAGTGGGCCATCTGCACATGCTTCGTATCGATACCAGACATCATGGTATGTCTGGCCGTCGAACTCGCACTCGCTGTGGGCGTCGCCGTCCGTGCCCGCATTGGTCGTGTCGAACTCCCATTGCCCATTGGCGATGAAGGCTGCTCCATCGCACTCATCAGGGTTGGGGATTACGCCGACTTGAATGGATACGAGTGCATCAGGCGAGTCAAGTTCTCCATCGGTCACCATGAAGGTGAAGTCGTCTGGGCCGATGTGGCTGGAATCAGCGTCGTAGACAACCGTATTGCCAGGCAATGCAAATGGGGCCGAGTTGATTGGGGTTCCATCTGACGTCAGGTCACCATCCATCGGAAGGCTGGTGATCACGTAGGTCAAATCGAGGCCATCAGGCGATGCACCTTCCAGTTCGATGGAGACGGAGGAGTTCTCGTCGCAGTAGACGCTCTGATCGAACGCGGCTGGTGGGCAGACTTCGCCCGACGATGCGATTTTCAGGGTCCACGCATTCAGCGTGCCCGTATCGGCGCCGGCATTGTCTGAGACGGACATCGTCCAGGTGCCGCTGACGATTTCACCGTCGAAGTCAGACAAGGCTCCTGGTCCATCGGGAGGAGTGCCGTCGCCATCGTCGTCATAGGTAGCCATCAGGTCGTCGGTGCCGCCGCCATTGCGGTCATGCAGGCGAACCGTGGTGCCCTCTGGTGATGTGACGTCGATGATCAGGTCGCCGATGAATGTATGGGAGATATCGACTTCAACATCGACATCACCGATGCAGTACGCATCGCCGACATCGATGGTCGATGTGGTCGTCTGATTGTCCTCGATGGGCAGCGGGGTGTCGTAGGCTGCGTACGTGAAGCGACCGACGTCCAGCGTGACCTCGCGGGTCGTATCACCGCCAGGCCCAGTGGTGTTGTTGAAGGTGACGGTGCCGGTCACGATGCCGGCGGGCAAGTTGTTGGCATCGCCGGAAAAGCCGATGGTGACCGTTTCGCTGTCGCCTTCGTAGTTCAGCGTGATTTGATCATCATTGCTGCCATTGATCGAGATCCACGGCACATCCGAGGTGACCGAGATCACAGCATCGGTTGGACGTGTGCTGGTGAGCACATAGTCCTGTGTGGATGGGAATGGTCCGCCGACGGGACCGCCAGCAACCATGCCATGGTCGGGATCCGTTGTGAAGTTGGCCTGGCCGACTTCAAGTGTACGAATGGACTCACGAGCCTGATCGTTGGTTTCATCAAGGAAGGTGATGGTCGTGTCGTATACACCTGCGACCAGATCGTAGGCGTCGTCGTTGAGGCTGACGTTGACGGAGATCGATTCGCCTCCGGCGAGCGTGCCGCCAGCTCCGAATGGGCTTCCATTGATGTTGAAGTTGGGTTCACCTTGCTGGGTGACGCTGTAGGTCACAGCCTGATCGGTGTTGTTTGAGACGGTGTAGTCGATGCTTGCGTCATTGAACGGTCCGCCGACGAGTCCGATGTGCAGGATGTCTCCGAAGGGTTCCACGGACAGTCCGGTGCCGAGCGTGTCGCAGATGAGGCTTCCAGTGCCGTTGGGATCGAGCCAGTCGCTCAGGCCAGCGGGGTACGAGACGGCGAAGCGGCCGTACCAGTCTTCAAGGTCATTGCCGCAGGCGGCGTATCCGCCATGCAACTGACCTACGACTCGGTGTTCAGGGTTGAACAGGGGTGAGCCGGACGAGCCGGGTTCGGTCGTGCCGAGGTCCCAGTCGATGATTCGCAGGTGTGTGGAGCCAGGTGTGTTGTAGCCGTAGATTTCACTGGCGTCGTAGTCGATGGACCAGCGTTTGGCGTCGACGCTTGGTTGATGGATGGCCACCGAGTATTCGGTGATGACGTCATTGGCATCCCAGCCGCAGTAGCCGACTGCGTAGTCATCTTCGGGTGCATCATAAAATTCGACCAATGTGAAGTCGGAGCTGCTGCCGCCAGCGCGGTACGTGGATCCGCTTGTGAACTGGTCAAGGCTGCCGGTTTCACTGGAGTTTCCAGGGCAGTCCAGGGGAGCGTCGGGGGCATCTTGGAAGTTCCAGAATGCAACGAGTGACGCGGCGTTTCCGCTGCTGATGCCGCAGTGGTTCGCGGTCATGAAGAAGGGAGTGCCGTCATTGGCGAGGTTGTTGACCATGAATCCGGTGCAGAAGAGTGAACCGCCGGTGGAGATCGCGGCGACGCATGGGATTTCATTTCGCCAGTCATCGGCTTCGGCGCATTCAACGTCGTAGTTGCATGAACCCGAACGGCTTGGTGCTGCTACGGCATCGTAGAAGCCGCGGTAGCCGACATTGACGGAGGTCAGAGCCAGGTGCTGTTCGACGAACGCGCGGTCCATGTCATCGACCTGAAGTTCGACCACGATGTCATCGCCTGGAAGCGGTGGGGTCCAGAGTTGATCGTCGGGATTGTTGTCATTGGAGGTGAAGGGGCGAATGTCCGTCAGCCCGTCAGCCGTATAGAGCACAAGTTGTGCATGTTCAGGGAGTTGGAAGCTTTCAAAGGCGAGGTTGATGCTGGTCGCATCCCGGGATGCGATGCGGATGCGCCACATGAGGCTGTCGGCATCAAGTCGTTCCCATGTGCCGTCTGTGGCGGGGGAGATGAAGAGTCGATGCGGGATTGCATACCGATAGGCTTCGCCTGCAGCAGCGCGTGCATGGTCTTCTTCATCGATGGCCTGGAAATCAAGGCGCGGAATCTCCACGAGCTCGACTGCTTCA
>JAQWRC010000259.1 GCA_029243925.1 Phycisphaerales bacterium | reverse complement strand
GGCATCGGTTGGATTGGCCAGAGCGATTTGAATTCGATTACCCGGTGAACTCACGGGCCAGGCCAGAATCGGAAATCGAGCATCAAGATAAAAGAGAAGAGACCGAACCGTAAGTTCAGCAGAACGATCGGTATCAAGAAGCAAGCCTAGAATTGAATTCAATTCATCAGTGTCAGTGATCCAGGACGCAATACTGACTCTTCTGGAAGTCAGACACCGAGCAACGAGCAGATCACGCAACTCATCTGCAGTCCCTGGACTTTCACGAGCGATCCGATCAAGTCCTGCTCGCCAAAGAGATGAGATGTTGCGTGCAATCAACGTCGACCGAGCGCCTCCGAGAGGCTCCGGAGGCACTGCATCCATGGAATCTGCGATCAACGCCCAACGCCACCAAACTGCAGGTTCATCAAGCGGAGGCCAGGCCGGTCCGGTACGAGCGGGAAGCATCGCACCTTGAGGCTTGGGCGCGGCAGGCAACCAACGAGGAGCGATCAACTGATCACCCAACCGAAACGATCCTGCATAATCTTCGCCAGGGGTGAGCAGAAGAACTCCTCTCAGGTCAGACCTGAGAGATGCGGTCTCGGGTGCAGAAATCACCTTGAGAGGGCGTGACCCACCGGTCCACGAGGGCAGGGTCAGGCGATCATCCATTTGAGGATCCACACCCAGCCAGGCCACTAATCCAGTGACACTGGTACCGTCATCGAGTCGAAGCTCTACGTCATCGGGCAGAATACGCCGAAGATCCTGTGGCTTGATTCGGATTGGAACGGCTACGGGCCGACCGATCACAGCGTGGGGCGAAAGATCAAGTAACTCCAACCGAGCAGATGCCGATTCCGTACCGAAGCCACTCATGGTTGAAGAGCAGAGAGCGATGAGCAGGCCGGCCAGCAGCATGAAGCCACGACCGCAAGCAAGGGGAAAGACAAAAAATCGAATCACACACTGATCCATGGGTCTCAGAGTAACGCCCAAGCCCTTCTGGCGACAAATGGAATGAGTTGTGAGTGAAATCGAAGCCCCTTGAAAAAATGGGCTCGAAACTGCCGATACCCACATGGGAGGGCAGACTCAAGGTAGATTTCGCACGGGACCTGACCAGGAGAAACAATGACGTTCAATTTCAAACCACATGAAAGGCTCGCTCTTTCCGGCGAACCACTGGACCGTGCAAGGGAATTCGCCTCGCTCATGTCCAAGCGGAGATCTGTCCGAGAGTTCAGTAAAAAAGCGGTCCCGCAGGAACTCATCAATGAGTTGATCAGAACGGCTGGAACGTCACCTAGTGGCGCCAATAAGCAGCCATGGAAATTTGTGGCAGTGAATGACGCAAAGATCAAACGAGAAATCAGAATTGCAGCTGAGGAAGAAGAACGCCAGTTCTATGAGAAACGAGCAAATCCCAAGTGGATTGAAGACCTGCGTCATCTGGGAACCGACGAACACAAGCCGTTTCTTGAGGATGCTCCGTGGCTGATAGTGGCCTTCAGAATGATGAAAGATGATGACCCCGACGAGAAGATCGGGGCAACAAATCAGGTCTACTACGTTGCAGAGTCAATGGGCATTGCCGTGGGTCTGTTACTGGCGGCCGCTCAGAACGCAGGACTCGCTACGTTGACTCATACCCCAAGTCCGATGAAGTTCCTGAGCAGAGTGTTGAATCGACCGAATCACGAACGCCCATTCCTGATTATTCCTGTCGGTTATCCAGCAGAAGACTGCAAGGTTCCAGACATCGTCAGAAAGGATCTTTCAGAAATCATGGTGTTGAATCGGCAAGAGGATTCGAACTAGAAGCTGCACACTTCCGGCGAATCTCGAGCAACCGACGACTTCGATAGTC
>JAQWRC010000235.1 GCA_029243925.1 Phycisphaerales bacterium | reverse complement strand
GCAGCAGTTGCACAGGCAGCACGTACTGCATCAAGATGCTGCGAGCGAGTCGGTTCTTGGATGAGCGTGCGCCAGCCTGCCATGCCCGTGCCAGCCGTGGCATTGACTCGCTCGATGGCCGCAGCCACTGGTTCTTGGGCTTTGCGTTGATCGTCGTGTGAAATACCCCGGGAGCCAATACGGCCCTCGTGGCATCCGGCAAGATCGAGTCGGATCAACTGCATGGATGAATCCTAGACAGCAGCGAGCGCCGCGTCGACATCTTCGAGAAGATCTTCAATCGCTTCTATGCCAACGGAAAGGCGGATCAGCGAATCAGTGATTCCCAGCGATGCCCGATGATCTTCTGGGACGGAGGCGTGAGTCATGATGGCCGGGTGATTGACCAGTGATTCAACTCCTCCGAGTGATTCGGCCAGAGTGAAGATATGCAGGTGTTCGAGGAAACGTCGGGTTCCGGGAAGATCCGTATCAAGCACGACACTGATCATTCCACCTCCAGCTGGTGCGTCATCCATGCGCATCTGCCTGGTTGCAAGTTCATGTTGTGGATGACTTGCGAGTCCAGGGTAGATCACCTGTTTGACGCCAGGGGCATGCTCAAGATGTTCGGCCAGTGTCTGTGCTGAGGCATTGTGCTGACGCATTCGTATTGCAAGAGTCTTCATGCCACGAAGCATGAGGTACGAGTCAAATGGTCCGAGCACCGAACCGATCGAGTTCTGGTGGAATCGCATCGATGCTGCAAGTTCAGGCGTGGATGCAACAAGGAAGCCTCCGACAGTGTCGCTGTGGCCGCCAAGATATTTCGTTCCGGAGTGCATGACGAAATCAAAGCCTGAGAGCAGGGGCTGCTGGAGCATTGGCGAGCAGAACGTGTTGTCGCAGCCACTGAGAATGCCTTGCTTGCGTGCCAAGGTCGCAATCGCCTCGAGATCAGCAAGTTTGAGCATGGGGTTGGTTGGAGTTTCAACCCAGATCAGTTTCGTCTTGTCGGTAATGGCATCCTGCAGGGCGGCAAGATCAGTCATGTCAACGAACGTGAATTTCAATCCTTGTGAGCGTTCTTTCACCTGTCGGAACAGCCGGCCGGTACCGCCATAGAGATCGTCCATGGCAACGACGTGGTCGCCGGTTTCGAGCATGTCCAGTACGGTCGAGATGGAGGCCAGCCCGCTGGAAAAGGCGAAGCCTCCGCATGAAGGGTCGTCGTCTTCCGTGAGAGTCGAACCTTCCAATGCAGCTACACAGCGTTCCGCTGCGTAGCGAGTCGGATTGTGGCTTCGGCTGTATTCAAACCCCTGATGAACACCAGGAGAGGCCTGAGCATAGGTCGAGGTCAGGTAGACGGGGGGCATGACTGCGCCGGTGACGGGGCAGATGGTCTGGCCACCGTGGACAGCAATGGTTCCGGGTCGAATCGATTTTGCGTGCATGGAATCAGGTGTCGCTGGTATCAAGAGGTGAGTTGTTTACGGAGGTAGTTAATGTGATCTGATCTGGTGATCAATCCAAAGAACTGCTCGTCATCGACCACGATGGCGACCTTGTCAGCGGCAAATATTGGGAGCAGTTCTGAAATAGGAGTGTCCGGCATCACCGTTTCAAGTTTTCGCGTCATGTATTCGGACACGGGGTTCGAGAAGGCGTTTGGATCACCCACGATGGCCTGGAGGATGTCGGATTCATCGATGATGCCGCAGACCTTGCCTGATTCATCCAGCACTGCCGCCTGGCTGACGTCATACAGACGCATCAGCTTGAACGCCTGCTGCAGTGGATGAGTGGGTTTGACCGTCCAGTCTTCGCCTCGGGTGTGCCTGCGGCTGATCAGATCGCGAAGATTGTCATGCTGATTTCGATCAATGAATCCCTGATCAATCATCCAGAAGTCATTGAACATCTTGTCGAGGTACTTTGCCCCATTGTCACAAATGAATGTGACGACTGTCTTGGGTTCTGTTTGTCGCCGGCAGTAGTCGAGAGAGGCGGCCAGTAGGGTGCCGGTCGATGAGCCGCCCAGCATCCCGTGAGCTTTCAGCAGTTCACGTGCGGCGAAGAAGGCGTCACGGTCCTCGATGTGAATGGCTTCGTCAACCAACGACAGATCAAGAATGTCAGGGACGAAGTCTTCTCCAATCCCTTCCACCAGCCAGCCACCAGGTTTGACGGTTCGGCCTTCATTCACCAATGGAGCAAGCACGGATCCGACGGGGTCGGCAAGAATGATTTCCACCTGCTCTTTGCGTTCTCGAAGGTATCGTCCAACTCCGGTGATCGTTCCACCCGAGCCAACTCCTGCCACAAAGACATCGATTTCACCTTTGGTCTGCTCCCAGATCTCGCGACCAGTGGTTTCGTAGTGAGCGGTGACATTGGCTTCATTCTCAAACTGGTTGACGAAGAAACTGCCGCGATCGGCTGCGATGCGTGCAGCAACTTCCTGGTAGTAGTCGTGATGACCCTTCTCAACGTCAGATCGGGCCATGACGACTTCGGATCCCATGGCACGAAGATGGGAGATCTTGCCTTCACTCATCTTGTCAGGGACGACCACGGTGACGTCATATCCACGCAGGCTTCCAACGAGTGCCAAAGCAATGCCTGTATTGCCTGCGGTTGCTTCAACAATGTGACCGCCAGGTTGCAATCGCCCATCCTGTTCGGCGGCATCGAGCATGGAGATCGCAATTCGATCTTTGATTGAGTTGCCGGGATTGAGGCATTCCAATTTTGCCAGCAGTCGACACGGGCCAGTATCCAGCCGGTTGAGCTCAAGCATGGGCGTATTGCCGACCATGTCGAGCGTGTCCGTAAAGATGGGCGCGAGGTGGCGATGCGTTTCCGGTGGTGTGGATGTGGGCTCCATTGATTCGATTCTATCCATACAGTCGAATCTTCGCCCCCCAATGCCCACGCTGGCTCTATGACGACATCGGGCCACCTCCAAGGAGGTGGCCCGAGCCGAAATCAGTTCAATCATTCGTGTCGTGGAGACTCAGTTCTCCGCAATCATGTCCCGACCTTCGGTGAGTCCACCGGCGGTATGGGTGTGGCCTGACCAGTTGCCCCAGTCAGTGCGGCATTCCACGAAGAAGCCATTCTCTCCATCGCCAGCAACGCCGCGGTGCCAGAGGCCCTTGTAGCCTGCGAGCCCGCCTGCTGAATCGTTGCCATCGGCGACGACGTAGTCGTGCTTTTCAGCAGTTTCGACCTTGATGAGATCAACGTGGCCATCGACGAAGCATGCCACTGGAGCTGATCGCCATGATGCATTGAAGTAGTTGGGATAGCAGCCTGAGTAGTCCCATGAAGATTCCTGGTTGCTGCCAGCAGATGCGTGATATGGGTACTCGGAGTCAGCCCATCGCGGTCCACACTCACCAGTCGTGAGGTTCTGCATCCAGTGCGTTTCCATGAGGAAGGTCTTCAAGCTGGAGTACTTGGCCTGTGCCATGGTGGCCGGACGGAAACCGCCGGGGACAGCCATGGGGTCAGTAAAGGCCTCCGTTGGATCCTCATTGTCATTGGGCAGCCGATAGCAATATGGGTTCATCATATTCGGCGGCGAGAAGGAGTAGCTCGAAGGCTGCAGCAGGTGAGGGATGTCCAGCGTTGCGCTTCCGCCGTCGACATACGACGTGGAGCACATGGTGCCATCGTCATCCCAGCACTGCTGAAGTGCACGTTGCAGAATGCGATCCTTCGGTGCGTAGTAGGCCTTGTGGTAGCACTTGTCTTCCATGTACTCAGCGATTTGTCGTGAGTTCGGGAATCGCCACGTACCGACACGGGCATAGCCACGCTGTGAAGTCGTCAGGCCTGAGCCATAGCAGTAGGGGACAATGTGGTCAGCGGTAAAGGTGAACCAGTGTCCGCCACCATCGGTTTCACATGGCTGGATGCCAGGTGTAATGGTTGATTTTCCACCAGCGCCACCTTGATTGCCGGACCAGTATCGTCCGAGCCATTGGTTGATGGCTGCTGCGGAGGAAAGACCGGTCCATGACCCATCAGGGCCCGAAGCGAGGTTGTGGGGGGTGCCTGTCCAAGGCATGCCCTTGTGGTCATTCTCATAGAGATTGGCAGCCGTCTTGACGTTCCTGATATTGCTCTTGGACTGACCGATTTTGGCGTTGTCACGAGCCCGTGAAATCGCGGGCAGCAGAATGCCCACGAGCAGGGCGATGATTGAGATCACCACCATGAGTTCTACGAGTGTGAAGCCACGTTTCTTGTTTTGTGTGTGATGCATCATGCTTTCCTGAGAGGTTGAACTGATTAACTACTGAGAGAGTCGGGGGAGGCACTACGCTCGATCTTGGATCATTGAAGCCTACGCTCATTTTTTGGCTTGATCCTAGATGCGGCCATCTTTCTTGTGATTGTCACTGCGTTGGATCAGCGATCACTGATCACACAGTGCTGGCGACCTCGACACCTCTTGCTTTAGTGGTGCTTTAGGCACCTAAACATGTGGGCTTGTAAGACATGCGACCAGGAAACCCACCTTCAACTGCCTTGGGAGTCTTATGGTCCACAAAGCCCGGCCATTCAATTGATGGTCTAAGTATCGCAACTGGCAAGTAGAAATACAAGCAACGCCCAATAATTCAACGTTTTTACGACTATCAGCACATATTTCGAGTGGACCAATCTTCAAATGTCGACTTTTTGACCATAAACGACATCGGGCCACCTCCCATAGGAGAGGCGGCCCGAGCCAAATTCAGTTCACTCTGTAACCGTGTCGTGGAGACTCAGTTCTCCGCGATGACATCTCGTCCTTGAGTCAGGCCACCAGCAGTATGGGTGTGTCCTGACCAGTTGCCCCAGTCAGTACGGCACTCAACGAAGAAGCCATTTTCAAGATCGCCAGCGACGCCACGGTGCCAGAGACCCTTGTATCCAGCGAGTCCACCAGCAGAGTCATTGCCATCGGCTACGACGTAATCGTGCTTCTCGGCATCTTCGACCTTGATGAGATCGACATGGCCATCAACGAAGCATGCAACCGGTGAGGATCGCCAGGAGGCGTTGAAGTAGTTGGGGTAGCACCCGGCATAGGCCCAGGTGTTCTCGTTGTTATTGCCCTCAGCGGCGTGGTATGGGGGTGATGTAATGGCATCTTCCCAACGGGGGCCACACTCGCCTGTGGTGAGGTTCTGCATCCAGTGCATTTCCATGAGGAAGGTCTTCAGGCTGCCGTACTTTGCCTGAGCCAGTGTGGCAGCGCGGAATCCAGCGGGGAATGACAGTGGGTCTGCAAATGCCTCGGTGGGATCTTCACTGTCAGTTGGAATCCTGTAGACGTTCGGATTCACCATATTGGTTGGTGAGAGTCCGTAACTGGAGGGTTGCAGGAGCAGTGGAATATCCAGTGGTGAGTTTGCTCCACCGACCAGACTTGTTTCGCAGAAGGTGCCGTCATCATCCCAGCACTGCTGAAGTGCACGCTGCAGGATGCGATCCTTGGGAGCCCAAAATGCCTTGTGGTAGCACTTGTCTTCCATGTACTCGGCGATCTGCCG
>JAQWRC010000216.1 GCA_029243925.1 Phycisphaerales bacterium | reverse complement strand
GATGGCGATGTGTTCCAGATCATGATCATTTCAAGCTTGCCCCCGGCGAGTCGAAGATTGTCAGCGTCACAATTGCACGTGATGCAGGCCGAATGGATACGGGGTATCGGGCGCCTGAAATACGAATCGGCATGGATTACCTGGGGCCGGCTCGACGGTATTCAATCCCCCGGAAGACCATCGTCATCGAGGTCGCGCCTCCCGAAGAGGCCCCGGCAGCTGCGCCTTGAATGCAACAGGGGAGCCACCCTGCGAGTGACTCCCCTGTGTGAATGCTTCAATGGAAGAGATTTAGTCCTTGGACTCTTCCCCTTGTGCGCCGAATGGCATCGTGATGGTGATCGGGCCACCGCCACTGATATCATTGGCGTTGTAGATGTACTGAGCGTCCATGGCGCGATCGATCATGGCCAATGTCTCACGGAGGTGGGCATTGGTGTAGGGATCGAGTTCATCCTCATGTGCATCAAGGAACGCCGGAAGCGACTCTCCGAGTTGCCAAAGCATGTTGCGACTGAGATCACGGACGGGTACGGACGCGGATCGGAAGCCATTGTTCGGCATGCTCATGTCGATGAGGCGATCAAGATATTCACGCTGAAGATTGCGTCGCAGACTTGAGATATAGGGGTCACGTGCATCGTGCATGCGATCCGGAGCGCCGTCTATTTCAGACCAGACGGTTTCGTGCACGCTGGAAAGAATCTCCGGAACGGTGATGACATCCATGTCGGCATCTGCTCGGAACTCGTTGTCATAGACCCGATTCATCGTGGTTGGGTTCATCAACTGTGAAAGGGCACTGGCCTGAATACCCGAAATGCGGGCATGGACCGGCCATGCTTCTTCACTCATGCCACGACGACCACCACCGTCGAACCAGCGATCCACAGTCATGTGTTGGAGCAGCTTCGGTGACAAGCCAAACGCCTCGTCATACATGGTGTTGTCGAGGACGAGCTGCATTGCCCGTCGTTGTTGATCAGCTTCCACGGGAGTGACGGGGGTACGTGCGTTGGGATCACCCTTCTTGTCCCGGTTGACATACGAGCCGCCGACCCAGTTGGACGCAATACTGATGGCAGCGACGTGCTTGTTGAGCAGCAGTTCATACGCCTTGCGTGCCTTTGACCACGATTCGCCATCATCAACCATGTCCTCGAGGATGCGGCCACGGAAGTGATCCACCAGTCGCAATTGCGACTCGGAGTAATCAAGCGGATTTGCGCCATGGTCGAATCGACGAGCTCGCGGATCAGGTCCGCCAGTGTCCTCATCGGTGGCGTAGATCAAATGGGGTTCGGCAACGCGTGAAAGCACCTTGTTGGTGTCTCCAGTGGTGTAGCCGTATTCAATGGCCCAGTAGTCATAAGGTCCGATGGTGACCATCGTGTAATCACCCTGAACTGGCCCATCGTCCATGTTGATGTTGGCCGGCATGTAGTCCATGACGGATCCAGCATGCGCCTGCCCTTTGAATTCTTCCTGGTTGATCTCTTCCATGCTGTAGATGGTTGAACCCTTGAAGTTGTGACGAAGTCCAAGCGTATGGCCGACTTCATGCATGATCACGTCGCGGAGCATGGGGCCGATGTAGGACTCTGGAACACCATCAAGCATCTGTTCCTTTTCAGCAGGGGAGTCTTCTTCTGCTTCGGCATCATCCTTCTTCGCTTTGCCTTTGCCCTTGCCCTTGCGTCCCTTCTGGGACAGTTCTTCGAATAGGCCTGGGTTCAAGCGGAAGAATGCCATGTCCATTGCCTTGACGGCGCAGTGCTGGCATGAGCCGTTGATTTGGCTCACACGGTAGACAAGGCCGTCGTATTCTTCGTCACCAAGAAGTGTTGGGTCGGTTGCGAACGCGGGGTGACTGACACCCTTAAGGCGCGCACGTTCCAACACCAGGTCATACTCGACTTGCTGCCGATTGGCCGGGTCGACCAGACGGATCCGAGGATCGTATTCAGGTCGGCTTTCAAGCCAGGCAAGCGTTTCAGGGCCGAAGTTCTCCATGGCCGTCTGGGGAATCAGATTCTCCCATTGCCTGATCCAGCCTGTGATGAAGCCTTCATCCATGACGATGTCCGCATCAAGAATCTGTCCGGTCTTCGGATGAACGCGGCTGGGACCGATTGCAAAGCCCATGCCGGCATTGGTCCAGAGCACGAAGTTGTATCGTGCATCTTCCGGATCCTTTTCCATGTGAGCGCCGGTCGCTTCATCTTGTTGGTACACCTCGACGGCATTGACAATGCCGACTTGTTCAAAGGCCTTGTTCCATTCCAGAATGCCTTCGCGGATCCACCTGCGATAGCGCACGGGCGCCGTATGTTCGATGTAGAAGACGATGGGCTGCTTTGGGGGACTCATCTTGAGTGATGGGTCGGCCTTCTGCAGATGCCATCGGTTGATATATCGCTTGCGCGGCGTATCAGCTGACGGGTTGCCGATGTCGGTGTGGCCGGTGACGAAGTATCCGATTCGTTCGTCCGCTACGCGTGGCGTGTAGCCGGTCTTTTCCGGGATTTCGGCGATCGAATAGTAGATGGTGCCGAACTGACCGCCACTCAGTGGCATTTCAAAGGCGAGCTCCACGTTCTTGGGGAACGATTTGGCCTTCATCGTCTTAGCCAGTTTGGTGTTTGAGCCGCGAATGGCTCCGCCGAAGAAGGAACTGGCTCGATCGACGAGGAGTGAACTCAAATCGATGACCGGGCCACCACCGGGCCCCATGCTGACGATGGGAATATCAAGAATGACACGGTCCGTATAGACGCGGTCAAGTCCACTTCGTGATTGCGCATCACCGGATGTTCGTGTTTCGTAGTTGGGCTCGACAAGAGCAAGTCGCTTGCCGAACTTCTTCCAGTAGGCGTACATGTCACCGTACTGAACACCAGCGGTGGGGATGCCACCTTTGATCGTAAAGGCGATGAATACCTTCTGGTTGCCGAAGTTGCGAGGCAGCTCGGCCAGAACATGTCCATTCTTGTCTTTGTAGAGCGTATACATCCCCGAATCACCACCGGCAGAGGAGATGATCTTCTGATGCCCTTTGGAGACATCTTCGAATTTCGGGAAGTCCGGCCTGTCTTGTGCAACAGCGGTCGAAGACCAGCTTGCGACAAGGCAAAGGCAACCTGTGAACAGTGCGATGGCAGTTCGCTTCATGGGGACGCATCTCCTGCGGCCAGGCGGGGATGAAGGGGGGCATCGTGAACGATCACGACGCGGCCTCCTGCTGCGTGGCGGCATCTATCAGTCATGTAGGGGAAGTCTTCTCAACTCCTACCCAGTGAACCCCAGATCCTAGTCTGAGAAGGTTCTTTTCGGGCAAAAAAACCATTGGCTTCATCAGGATCCTGCAGATGGGCCGAAAGAATCCACCCCCATTTTCAGCGTGAAATCGCTGATTTCCGGCCCTCAAGGAGCACACAGCGATGTACGGGGCATTTGGACTTCATATGGGAGGTCAGAGCATTCCAAAAAAGTCAGAAGAGTGGGTGCAACCCGAGCCAAATACTCTGCGAATGATGGCGATGGGTACAGGGCACACCTGGCCCATGCAGCACACGATCACGGGGAAGTGACGAAAGGCAAGAGATGGAAGCTGGTTCGCATGATTTCCATGCGACAAGGCGGTACTCGCGCCCACCGTGAGTATCGCCCTTTACAGGCCCATGAAGGGTCAGATCAAGGGGCTCCATGTGGGGACCACCCACGCAGTTCGACTTCTGCGTGCATGCTTATGGAAGCGGGCCGGGACTGCGCAAACGCGCACCCGGCCCGTGCTTTCATAGGTATTCAACGTCAAGCCGGTCGCATTGTCTCGGAGGTTTCGTCCCAGAGCATGACCTTGTTCTGGCGGAGTGATTCAACCCCCATCTTGATGGCCACCATCGTGGATGCGCCAAGGTCGACATTGCACGCCTGCTCGTCACCATTGCGGATGGCATCAAGGAAGTTCCCCATGTGGTCTCGTCGCGTGGGAATTTCCAAAGAGACTTTTGCTTGCCCATTGGCTGTTTCAGAAAGATCCTCGGGAAGCGCATCCTTGTTGGCTTCGCGGAACTCCGGAGCCCATGCTCCCTGCTCCTTGATGTGCAGTCCGCTTTTGAAGTTCATCGTTCCGTACTGCCCTCGGATGACATCATCGACCCCAACATCATTGGTCATGACGCTCGCCAGCACGATGGTGTGCTCCGACGGATAGTCGACCATCATCATGAACGTGTCAGGGATGTCGCGTTCGTCCTTCTCAAGGTAGGTTCCGCCGGATGAAACGACACGGCGCGGGTACTCGCCATTGTGGCCGCTGATGGCCTTCGTGAACGGTGCAAGCTTGTGATACAGCAGATCCGTCGCCAAACCACCGTTGTAGGCGTAGTACTTTCTGAAGCGGAAGAAATGGTCTGGATTCCAGTCGATCTTCTCAGCCAGGCCATGTTCATGCCCCAGCCAGCGGTTCCAGTCGACGTATCCGTCACTGGAGGTGTCGTTGTTCGGTCCGGCATCGGGAGCAATGTGCCAGTTGAACTGACCACCACGGGAATTGCGGCAGTAACTGCCCTGCGTCCAGCTGACCTTCCCGATTCTGCCTTGTTCGATGGCATCGCGAGCGGCCCAGATATGAGGCGCACTGGTGCCCTGCGGGCCAACCTGAAGCGTACGCCCGGTTCGGTGAACGGCATCGCGGCAATCCAGCGCCTGCTGGATCGTCAGTGACAGCGGCTTTTCGCAGTAGACATCCTTGCCGGATTCCATCGCTTCGATGGCGATCTTGGTGTGCCAGTGGTCGGGTGTGGCGATGACAACGGCGTCGACGTCTGAATTGTCCAGCACGTCTTCATGCCGCATGGTTCCAGTTCCATTGCCATGACCAATGATGCCCATGGCGTTGTTCAGGCGCCGTCGGTATACGTCACACACCTGAATCACGTCGATGTTGTCGGTGGCCTTTCGATTGACGAGGCTGTTGGTGTGGCTGGTACCCATGCCCCCGGTTCCGATCACCGCCATGTTGAGTCGCTCATTGGCGCCGAGCACACGCGCATAGCTTCGGGCTGGCAGGAAGGCCAAGCCGGCAGCTGCAGCACTGGTGGTCTTCAGAAAAATTCGACGTGACGAACAAGTTTCGTGTGGCATGAGTGCGCTCCTTGGACTTACAGCCTACTCTTGATTTGGCTGAGCGGGCAGAAGCCGTTGAAGCTCAATCGAGATTCGCACCTTGGGATCGGTAGTACGGCCCGATGCTGGTTCGTCGTGGCGAAGCGAATTTCTCCACCATTTCGCCTGTCCATGAGCGGTCCCCTGCCCCACGCCGCCGGAAATAGTCCAGCATCGTGGCGTCGAAATCCACCATGCCAGCCAGCATGTCCTGGTCGTCGGGGTACTGGTCATCGAAGAGGACTGTTGATCGCGGAAGTCGGGGGCGCGTGATGGGATCATCTGCAGGCCGGCCTATGCACATGCCAAAGAGTGGATATGTGCCAGGGGGACAATCGAGCAGTTTCTGGACTCCCTCAAGGTTGTTTCGGAGCCCACCGATGTAGCAGAT
>JAQWRC010000212.1 GCA_029243925.1 Phycisphaerales bacterium | reverse complement strand
CGCCAGACCGCCAGCAGCAACCAAGGCGATCACCCATGGGGGAAGTCCGGCGATCTCTGGATTGGCAAGGACCATGATGTCACGGTCGATGTAGAGTTCGTTGTCGCCAGGTGCGTCACCATTGACAACCAGACGCTGGCCGTGTGCTCCTCGCAGGGGTGGTGTGGTTGCGAAATCCGGCTTGCCCGCAAAGGCCTTGCCGGCGGTGTACTGGATGACACCGTCATCATTTCGATCACGCCAGGCGATGAGCCCGGTGTCTTCCCATGTTGTGAACCAGGGTTCCTGTTCCTGAACTTCGACGTACGCCTGGTTCGGTACTTTTTCCAGCAGATTCATCCGAGCAAAGACGGCGATCGCCGGAGCTGTCGTGTACAGCACGGCGATGAAGAGCAGGGCCCACCCGGCGGAGATCCTTGCATCCCGGACTTTGCGCACGGTGTATAAGCGGATGATGACATGGGGCAGTCCGGCTGTTCCAAGCATCAGCGCAGCGGTGATGCACACGATGTTGATCATCGACCAGTCATAGTCCGTGTACGACGAGAACCCCAGTTCCGCCTGTAATCCATCGAGCCGTTCCATGACCCAGATGCCAGCTTCATTGGCACCACCGAGTCCCAGCTGTGGAAGCGGGTTGCCTGCGATCATCATCGAAAGAAAGATCGCCGGCACCATGTAGGCGAAGATCAGTACGCAGTACTGGGCAACCTGGGTATAGGTGATGCCTTTCATGCCCCCGAGTACCGCATAGATGAACACGATGCCCATGCCGATGATCACGCCCCAGGTGATGTCGACTTCGAGAAATCGGCTGAATACGATTCCCACACCACGCATCTGGCCGGCGACATAGGTGAAGGAGATGAAGATGGCGCACACGACCGCAACCATTCGTGCTGCTTGTGAGTAATAGCGATCAGCAACGAACTCGGGCACGGTGTATTTGCCGAACTTGCGAAGGTACGGGGCCAGCAGCAGGGCCAGCAGCACGTAGCCGCCCGTCCAACCCATCAGGTAGACCGACCCATCGGCGCCGAGAAAGGCGATCAATCCCGCCATGCCGATGAACGATGCGGCGCTCATCCAGTCGGCGGCGGTGGCCATGCCGTTTGCCAACGGAGAAACGTGTTTGCTGGCAACGTAGAAATCACCGGTGGATCGCGCACGTGTCCAGAACGCAATGCCGATATACAGGGCAAAGGTGCCGCCGACGAAGAGCCATGTCCAGGCTTGTACATCCATCGATCAGTCCTCCTCGACGCCGTAGCGTCGATCCAGACGATTCATGATCAGCACGTAGGCGAAGATCAAGAGGACGAAGACGTAGATGGACCCTTGCTGGGCGAACCAGAACCCGAGTTTGTATCCGGTCCCGGGAAGGTAGAACTGATTCAGCCATGGTGCGAGCAGGATGCCGCAGCCAAATGACACGAATGCCCAGATGAGCAGAAGAACCGCGATGACTTTCAGATTGGCCCTGAAGTAGGCGCGTCTGCGCTGGGAATCAGAGGCGTGGGATTCAGCGGGGTCCTGCATGGTTGCTACATGCTAGCTCATGTGCACGCCTTGTCACCTGTGCATGCAGGCATGAAAATGCCCCGGTCGACGAATCGACCGGGGCGTTTCCATGAACAGGAGGATGGGACTGCGGATCAGCCGCAGTTGGTTCCCCAGTTGGCGATCACACCAAGGAGATCACCGACATCGACCATTCCACTGCCGTCGACGTCCGCACTGCAACCGGTGCAGATCTCGCCCCACTGAGAGAGGACGCTGAGGAGATCGCCGATGTCCACAGCCATGTCGGCATTGACATCGCCGGGGCATGGCTCGTAGCAACTGGGGAGCTCTACACAGAAGATTGCCGTGCAGGTTTCCTCATGACCAACGGTGAACGTTACTTCGAAGCATGCGGATTCATTGGCACTGGATCCACTGATGTCCGACACAAAGGCGAACGAATGCTGCGGCGAGAAGGGGCCCTGGAAGGTATTGGGAGACATCGTGTATCCGTCCAGGGACTGGATGCTGATGGAATCGACATCCTGATTGCCATCATGGCTGAATCCGAAGGTCAGTTCGATGTGACCGGATCCGTTGGGGTGCAGGATGCACTCGGTATCCATTGCCCAGGGGACGAAGCAATGTTCAGCTTCGTTGGTGATGACCAAATCACCGATCTGCGTCTTGTCCTGGTAGATCAGGTTGTCCTGATAGTCGACCAAGATGCTGTCAAGAGCCGATCCGCCGTTGGTCGGGAGTCCCTGGAAGCCGTAGATGTTGTCATTAAACGCCAGGTGCAGTGCATCGCCGGAAGCCCAGACGTGATCTGTCGTCGCGTCAACGCCACCGGAAGCATTTGTGCCATTGACCCAGACGCCAAGCGTGAAGGTATTGGCGCTCAACTGCCACGTGTTGTCGACACATTCGTATTCGACGACTCGACTGTCGTGTGCACCGATGCTGCTGAATCCGTTCATCGTTCGTTCAGCAAGAAGCATGTTGCCTTCTGGCGTGAAACGAATATCTGAAACGGGTGAGCTGTAGAGGGTCTGTTCGTCGCCGAGGTACTCCACGCTGGAGACTTCGTGCTGTGCAGCACCGTTGGGCATGCCTGCGGCATCGAGCTGGATGGACCAGATCTCGTTGACGGCGTTGGCAGACCGATTGGCACGATCTTCATTCCATACGCTGTAGTAGAGTCGGTCACCGTGCACTTCGACGGCCCAGACTCGATCGCCCAGTGCGGCTGGACCGGCTGAACCGTTCCATGGGGCACCGTGATCAGAAGCATCAAGGATGTTGCCGGCGGTATCAAGTCGATAGACCAGGCCGTCTTCCATGTTGCTTACGAAGAACTGATCATGCTCACAGTCATAGGCAATGTTGCCAAGACCTGAACCCGTATTGGGCAGAGTCGCGAAGACTGATGCGGCTCCCGTCGTTTCGTCCAGTCGGTACACAGCACCCCATCCGCCGAATCCGGGGATGTCGCTGTTCCAGGATCGAGTCGACGTGACGTAGATCGCACCATCGGCATCAACAGTCAGACCGAAGACGCTACCGAGGACGTTCTGGGTCCAATCGGCATTGGCGTATCGATTGACTTGCCACCAACTGTTCAGAGGAGCGGTTGCAGTATCCGCAAGATCGAAGACGGTTACGACCGAACCACCAAGGATTGAAGGGGAAGCGGTCTGAACCGCAACACGGCCATCGCCGAAGCTCATGAACTCCTCGTCCTGATAGTTGGGGCGTCCAGCACAATCCTGAGCAGGGCTGACGGAGCAGACTTCTGCGGGTGGATTTTCACATTCGACTTGGGGCGCGGAGCACGGAACGTTGGGCCCGTACCAGAAGCCGCCCATTGAGAGGCAGACGTTTTCATAGAGCATGTTGCAGACGAGTATGCCGAGATCGGCATCTTCGTAGCAGCATGCGCCACGATCATTCTGCAGTGGTTCGCATTCAACAAACGGATCGGAGCAGTTTGTTCCATCTCCGTAGTAGTAGCCGCTTTCGTGCTCACACTGCGCTGCAGTGAGCATGAAGCAGGCGAGGCTGCCATCAGCCTGAGGGACGCAGCAGGCACCATCACCGGTGCTGCCGGCACAATCAATCTGCGGATCGGTGCACAAGGTCCCGACGCCCCACCACTGGCCGCCGAGATCTTCACACTTGTACTCTTCAAGTTCCATGCAGTGGAGGCCGTCGGCATCTTCCCAGCAGCAGGCTCCAAGCTCTATGTTTTGGACGCATTCGACCTGCGGGTCAGTGCAGGTGGTGTAGGCGCCGTACCAGTACCCGTTGGCATCCAGACAATGTTCCTGGATGATTTCCATGCAGTACAGGACTCCGGTGTCGGGATCCGGTGCACAGCATGCTCCAAGGGGTTCATTGGCCATGGCAGAAGAAGCCGCCATGGACAGGGCGGCCATTGCGGTACAAACGATCAGTTTCGTGTTGTTGTATGTGTTGTTCATGGGATCTCTCATCTCGTTAGGGCGGTTCCCTTGCGAAACGGCCGGTTGAAACATTGGTTCAACCTGCTTCTGTGCCCAGATGGGAGATCTCACACTTCAATCCTGAAAAATCCAGAAATGGCCTTTCAGGGCCAAAAAACAGCTTCAGCACATCTAGCCGTGAGGGAGCATGCTCAAATAAGGAGAAGATCGACGTTTTTGGCGTCTGAGAACGTATTTTGGGCGTATCCCCCGCATTGGTCTCAGGCCGGAAACGGTGCAGAAGCCCATTGGAAGAGGTCCATGGCGGCTGTACGTACCATGGTGTCATGAAATACTTCGCCTCGTTCTGGATCACGCTCGCCTTCTTGCTGTTGGTCTCCTGTGGCGGCCATGAGGAGCATGGCCAGGCTGAGCATTCGGCACCAATGGGCCATGGACATGGTGAAACGTACGAGGTTCCAACCGGGCCATTGGTGCCAGACAAGGGCGATCATGCCGTCATCGTTGGCAACACCTTTGCCGAACGCATGGCGCATTTCGGACATTTTGAAACCCTGCTTCACGATGCGTACCCAGATCATGAACTGGTCGTGCGCAATCTGGGCTGGTCTGGCGATACGCCGTCGTTGCAGCCCCGGCCTTTGGACTTCGGCACGATGGAGGAATACCTGGTTCAAGAGCAGGCTGACATCATCATTGCCTGCTTTGGGATGAATGAGTCGTTTGCAGGTGAAGCTGGTCGGGCTGATTTCGAGGAGTCGTTGCGAGAGTTCATTGCATCGATGCGCGATCTCAAGCCCGGAGGCGCGTTGCCGGACATTCTTCTCGTTTCACCGATTGCTCATGAGTCCTTGGGCGGCGATTTCCCGGATGGGGCGGATCACAATGTCGATCTTGCCGCATATACGGAGTCGATGCGCATGGTTGCTCAGGAGCAGGGAGTTCGGTTCGTCGATCTGCATGAGCCATCGATGGCACTGTGGGATGTTCCGATTGGCCCACGGTTCACCATCAACGGCATACATCTGAACGAACAAGGCAATCAACTCATTAGTGAGCACCTGTTCCACACGGTCTTCAACTCTGATGCGCCTGCTCCTGACCCGAATTTCCCGGAAGCGGATTGGGAAGGGCTTGCGCCATTGCGAGCGGCTGTCGTGGAGAAGAATCGGCAGTTCTTCTATCGGTACCGCCCGATCAACTCCTATTACGTCATGGGTGGACGAAAGAACCCATTCGGCGTTGTGAACTTCCCGGCGGAAATGGCCAAGTTGGACGCGATGGTCGCGCATCGCGATGACCGTGTGCATGCACTTGCCGCAGGGCGTGATCCTGGTCCGATCAATGATGACGATACAGGAGCATTCACCGACATCGAAAGCAACTACGCCGGGCCCGATATCGTCTTTCGCGATCCGGCTGATACGAAGGCCGGGTTCGATGTCCCCGAAGGCTATGCACTGGAATGCTTCGCCAGTGAACAGGACTTTCCGGAACTTGCCAATCCAGTTGCATTGTCCTTCGATGAGCAGGGGCGTCTCTGGGTCCTTGCCATTCCGACCTACCCACAGTATCTCCCGGGCGTGGAGCCAGAAGACAAGTTGCTCGTGCTCGAGGACACCGATGGCGATGGACGAGCAGATACCTGTGACGTCTTTGCAGAAGGGCTGCATGTGCCGACAGGATTCGAACTGGGGGATGGCGGCGTGTATGTGGCAGCACAACCGAATCTTCTGTTTCTTCAGGACACCGATGGTGATGGCAAGGCTGACACGAGCGAAGTCGTGCTGCATGGATTCGGCACCGAAGACAGTCACCATGCGCTGAGCGCATTTGAGTGGGGGCCTGGCGGCGGCCTCTATTTTCAGGAAGGGACCTTCCACCATTCGCAGGTGGAAACGCCACACGGCCCTGTTCGCGTCAAGAATGGAGCCGTCTTCCGCTACGAACCACGAACCGGCAAGATGCGAGTGCATGTTTCATACGGATTTGCGAATCCGTGGGGCCATGTCTTTGATGATTGGGGACAGGACTACGTCGCTGATGCCTCAGGTGGCGCAAACTACCTCGGTGCCAACATCGCATCGAAGATGAGCTACGAGCGCAAGCACCGCGGCGTGCCTTCATTTGAAGACAAGAGCATTCGACCAACCGGGGGATGCGAGGTCGTTTCCAGCGAGCATCTCGGTGACGATCTGCAGGGTGACTACCTGTTGACGAACGTGATTACGCTGAGAGGGATACGCCAGCATGACCTTTCCGATGTCGGCTCGGGCATCAAGGGCACGCACCAGCAGGATCTGCTCGTGTCGAATGATCCATTGTTCCGCCCCTGTGATATCCAGGTTGGTCCTGACGGAGCACTGTGGTTCGTTGATTGGTACAACCCGCTCATCGGGCACATGCAACATTCCTTGCGTGATCCGAATCGGGACCATGCACACGGACGGGTCTGGCGCATGGTGCGCAGTGATGCCCCGTTGTCGGAAGTCGTCGATGTATCTGACATGAGTACGCCGGAGTTGTTTGCGGTGCTTGAGCACCCTGAGCGACGTACGCGGGATCGGGCTCGTCTTGCGCTTCGCAACAAGCCGACAGAGGAAGTCATTGCTGCAGGCGGAGCGTGGACGGCCGAAGCGGATGCGACCGAGCACGATCAACTGGAAGCGCTCTGGGTGCTGCAAAATCATGATGTCGTCGACGTCGAACATCTACGGCGCGTACTTTCCAGCCCGGAACCGCGCGCTCGAGCGGCGGGCGTCCGCGTACTTTCGGCCTGGGCTGACCGCGTGCCCGATGCAGTTGATCTGTTGCATGCCGCCGCCAACGATTCCGCTCCGCGTGTTCGATTGGAAGCGGTGGTCGCAGCATCCTGGCTGGACAATCTCGATGGAGCGGAGATTGCGCTGGAAGCGGCAAAGCACCCCGGCGATCGCACTCTTGATCATGTATTGGAACAGACGATGATCGAGCTGGCGCCACATTGGACTAAGGCGATGCAGGGCAATTGGTCCTATGCGGAGGACAATCCGTCAGCCATCGATGATCTGCTCCTTGGTGTTTCAACACAAGAGTTGATGCGAATGCAGGCTCTGCCATCTGTGGAACGAACGTTGCTACGGCGTCCTGATACTCCAGTGGATCGTCGCATGGCCGCACTGGAAGCAGTGGCCGCGCAGCAGAACGTGGCGATGGCCAACGCGTGGCTTGATGAACTGAATCGCGATGATGCTCGCGACGCTGGTGATTCCAGCGAGCCGGGGAAGATGCTGCACAGGATGGCACCGGCTGAACTGCATTCCATCCGCACGGAATTGCTTAAATCGTTGGTAGAATCCCGACTTGAGTCGACGCGATGTGCACTGTTCGCGGCCAGCATGATTGCGCACGAAGATGTGTCGAAGTATCTGGAGGAAAGCAGGACGGAGCAGTCGATCCTGCGCTGGCTTGAAGCAGTGCGATTCCTCCCGGAAGGTGAACTGCGTGACGCCGCCAATATCCGTGCGGCCGAATATGTCATCGATCCGCTTTCGTGGCGTGGGTCCAACGCCGAAGCGGATGAAACGTACACCGGCCGCTACGTTCGCATTGATCTGCCAGGAATAGAGCCATTGACACTGGCTGAAGTCGAAGTGTTCTCGGATGGGCGGAATGTTGCGCTCCAGTCGAAAGCAAGCCAATCCTCGATGGCATGGGGGGGAGTGGCGGAGCGTGCGATCGATGGCGACGTGAGCCCCTCGTTTGCAAGTGGATCGCAATCACACACGACGGAAGGTCGCCGGGACCCATGGTGGGAGATTGATCTTGGCGCCATGCATTCCATCGACGAAATCGTCATTCACAATCGGCAGGACGAGCCATACTGGAAGCGCATTGATGGGTATACGTTGACGATTCTTGATGAAGATCGGAAGTCCGTGTGGCATCAGGTGGATCAGCCAGCATCGAAGAAATCAGTCGCTCATGTTTTGAATGACGATCCATCGGGAAGAATACGTGTCGCGGCATTGCAGACGCTGGGCGACGGCGGCGCGATCCCTTGGTCCGAGTCGCTCGGAGATTCGGTGTATGCGCTTGTGGAACCAATTCCCATTGAGTCGCAAGATGATCCTGTGTTGATTGCGGCTATGGCCATGGGAGATCGTGAATCGAATCTTGGACAACGACTTGCTGCGATGCGGGTACCCACGATTGAAATCGCCGCTGCACCGTATCGAATGGATTACGACATCAAGGAGTTCACCGTCGAGGCAGGCAGCCCGGTTCGGCTGGTGCTGACAAATCCGGACGACAAGCCACACAATCTGGTGATTGGCTCACCCGGTAGCCTCAAGGAGATCGGCAGGAAGGCGACGCTGCTTGGAACGACCACGAAGGCCAAGAGCCGCCACTTCGTCCCAAGGATGCGTGAAATCCTGCACTGGATTCCGATTGTCGATCCACATTCCTCAGCCGAGTTGGTGTTCACGGCGCCTGAGGTGCCTGGTGACTATGTCTATGTATGCACGTACCCGGGGCACTGGACGACGATGAATGGAGTGATGAAAGTGATCGCTCCAGCTCAATAGTGAGCATTGGCATCCAGAAGCGTTACTTCGGTGGCGTATCTGAATCCGAATGTGGGTCGTGGACGAATGAGGATGGAAGCAGTCGAATGCCGAGTTTATTGGCTCCCGCGATCGCCAAGGGCAGCAACAGCATGCTCCCTGGAACGATGCTGAAGAAGGTGCCCATGCCGGCAATGCGGATGAGATCAAGGAATTGCTCGTTGGCTTCCTTCATCTCTTCTCGAGTGACCTTGCCCTCAAGTGAGCGGTGATAGATCTCGAGCATGCTCTTTGTTTCATCGGTCTCCTCGGCCAGATGTTGTTTGAGCACGTTGAATCCGTTTTTCGCCTTTTCCCGTTGTCGGGCGATCAGATTCATGAACCCGCCATGCGAAACTGGCTCAGCGCCGTGCTCTGGGGCCGGTGCTGCATCATTGGGTTGTGATGTCTCGTCAGGCATTCCCGGATTCCGCCTATTTGATAGGGTATGCAAGTCTATCGCAATGAGAAGGAGCACGTCTCATGAGTATTCATATTCAGCCATTCCTGGCGCTGACCGGAGGCGTCATCTTCGCCCTTGTACTGGGCGGAGTCGCCGTCATTCTCCTCTTGATGATTATCAGCATCTACAACAAACTTGTTGTGGGGCGCAATCGAGTGAAGAATGGATTCGCGCAGATCGATGTGCAGTTGACGCGGCGTCATGACCTGATTCCGAATTTGATCGAGACGGCCAAGGGGTACATGAAGCACGAGCGTGAAACGCTTGAAGGCGTGACCGAAGCTCGAAATCAAGCGGCCGCAGCGTCCAAAGCGGTCGCGGGTGATCCGACGAATGGGTC
>JAQWRC010000195.1 GCA_029243925.1 Phycisphaerales bacterium | reverse complement strand
TGCCACCGAGCGTAGAGGATGTTCAGGCTCGTTTGCAGATCGCACGAAGGCAGTTCCTTGAGCAGATGATGGCCAAGGATGAGTCCGATGTGCTCACTGATGAAGAAGAGAAGCAACTTGCGCAGCAGATGAGTGGCGAACGGCTTGAGATCTACAAGGATCGTGCGGCTGAGATCGGCGTGTACCTTTCGATGGAGACGCTGTCTCCGCCCTATTTTGATCGTTCATCACAGCCCACTATTGAAGACCTGTTCTTCTGGCAGTGGAGGTACTGGGTGCTTGAAGAAGTTGCGGATGTCATTCGATCGGTCAATGGTGACCAGTCGGAACTCCTTACGGCGATCAAGCAGGTTGAGCAGCTGGCGATTTCAGGCATCATGACGATTCAGCATGCCGCTGGAAGTGCTCCAGCTGGCGGCGGCCAATCTCCATCTGGTGGCCGAGGCGGTCCTATTGGCGGCGGCGGCGGTCCTATTGGCGGCGGCGGCGGGCCCATTGGTGGCGGTGGTCGCGGTGGTCCAATTGGAGGCGGTGGCCGTGGCGGCCCCATTGGCGGCGGCGGTGGCGGTGGTCGCGGTGGTCCTATGGGTGGTGGTGGCGGAATGTCAGGAGGGGGCAATGCAGCCCCCACATTGACCGTCGCTTCGGTGCCTGCGGCAGGTTCAACAAACTTCGATGTGTCACTGAGTGGCCGAATCAGCAACGCGCTCTATGACGTGATCAATGTCGACTTGACTCTGGTTGTAGAGACACGGTCCATACCGAAAATCCTTGATGCCTTTGCACGGCAGAACTTCATGACGATCGTTGACCTTCAGATGCAGCCTGAAGATGCCTACGGCGCCATTGCAGAAGGGTATTACTACGGCGGCGAAAATGTCGCGAAGTTGCAGTTGGTCGTCGAGACCATTTGGCTGCGTAAATGGACGAAGACCCACATGCCTGATGTTGTGCGTGCTGGGCTTGGGATCCAGCCTGAACCCGTGGCTCCCCCGGCTGGCATGCAGCCTGGAGTACCGGGCCAACCTGGTGGGCGCCCGTAAGCCACTGAAGGCAGCGTGTGTCTGCGTACTACGACCATCTTCGGAGTCAGCAATGAAGATCAAGGGAATCACAGTCTGGGAACAGTACGCAGAGTTCATTCTGCTCGGGGCTGTTGGTGTTGTGTTCGCCATCTACCTTGTGTCGCAGTTTTCTTCCAGTACCAATGCCGTGCGTATTGATAACGTGGAGCTGCATCCCGGCGAGATTGACGGCAAGCTTTCCGAGCGGGCTGAATCGCTGAGCAGACGTATTCGTGATGACGCCGCTCCAATGGTTGAGATCGCAACCCCGTCAGAAAAACTTCCTGCGTTCAAAGCTCAACTGGCTCGTTCCATCAGTCCTGCTTCCTCGAAGATTCCACCGTCGCCGATCGTGGCGATCGACACCAGTACGACGATCGACGTTGCCGGTCAGGCGTACGTGGTTCCCTCAGTGCCATCCCCAGATCGTCCGGTGACGATGCAGTTCTTCGATGGCCTTGACCCTTTGGCCGTTGAAGGTGCGGAAGCACTTCAGGAGCGATTTGGGGAAGCGCCGTACGACGCGACGTGGGTGACGGCTGCTGCCGTATTCGATGTTTCCAATGTTCTTGCGCAGTACAGCACATCGGGTGCTGGGAATGAACTCCCACTTCGGCAGAAGTGGTACAACGGCCGAGTGGATATTCTCGACGTCCTTGTGAATCGGGAAGAGCTTATTGATGGCGTGTGGACCAGCGCCGGTGATGTCGAGTTGCTGCCAGGGCAATACAGTTTCCGTGACCGTATGGGTGATGGTGTTGATGCGGGTTCACGCGACGAGATTCTCGGTGAGTTGATTCGTCCTGGTGTTCAGGATGCAGTTGTTCGACCGTCTTTCTTGATGACGCGAAACAGCGATTGGGCCCATCCGGCCATGTATGGTGATGAAGGCGATGGTGACAATGAGATGTTGCGTTTGAAACGGCGCTACCAATCATTGCAGCAGCAGATCAAGCAGACGAAAGCGGAGTTGGATCGACTCGGTGGCAATCAACCTGGCGGCGGTGGCGGTGGTGGTGCAGGCCCCGGCGGCGGTCCTATGGGTGGTGGCGGTCCAATGGGTGGCGGCGGCCCGATGGGCGGCGGCGGTCCTATGGGTGGCGGCGGCGGCGGCGGTGGCGGTCCGATGGGCGGTGGTGGCCCGATGGGCGGCGGCGGTCCGACTGGCGGCGGTACTGGCGGTGCAAGCGGGCAGATGACCAGACAGCAGCGTGAGAAGAAGATCAGCCAACTTACGTTGAGCCTCAATCGCATGGAGCGTCAACGCGAGAAGGCGTTGACAAGTTTGGAGGGACTGGGGATCAATGTTGGTGAGGATGGAGAATCACTTGATCTGTTCACCGGTGCTTCAGATGAAGTGTGGGTCTGGGTGCATGATCTGAACGTGCTTCCAGGGCACACCTATCGATACCAGTTCACCGTTCGTGTCTACAATCCGTTCTTCGCCAAGAAGCTGAGCTTGATTCCCGAGCAACATGCGCTGGCCGATGAGTTGACGATGGACTCGAGTGCGAGCGTGTGGTCGCAGCCGATGCATGTTGATTCATTCGTGCAATCCGAGATCACTCGTGCCGTCCCAGCAGGGTACGGCGCTGCGTCCGGGAGCATGGGACTTGGTCATGCAGAAGCCGAAGTGCGCCGATTCTACGATGGGCAGTGGTGGGCTCGAACATTCCCGGTGCAGCCTGGCGATCAAGTCGGCGGTGTCCGTCGAATGACGGCACAGAGGGCCTCGGATGACGATGGTGTTGGAGAAGGTCAGCCAGGTGAGAGTGGGTCGTCTGGTGAAAGCGAGCCTGACGATGCTGGTTCTGGCAAGACCCTTATGATTGATTTCAGCACGGGTACATTTGTGCTGGACATCATTCCCAATGCGGATCTCGACCCCGAGAAGGTCCGCTTCGGCCGTGAAGCCACAGTTTTGACCATGCCAATCAAGGGCGGCTCAAGCGCTGGCGGTGGCTGATACCTTGCCAGCAGGGGCCATGGGCGGCCGATTTCAGCTCCTGTAATGGAGCTGTCGATCTTGGGCGTTCTCTGGGTCAAGACAATCGCTGTTTTTGAGCAATCAGGCCCCCTTGATGTGTTGACAGCACCACAGCGATAGGTATTATTTCTCTTCTGCCTTCTCGGCGTGCATTTTCGTCGTGAGGTGGTTGTTGTTGCTTCGGCAGCAATGAAGCTCTTTGACAAGTTGGTTCAGTATCAGTCAGGTCTGATTCACATCCCTCCCCGGGTTGTGAAGAAGGACTGACCGAGCTCGAGATAAGTCCAAGGCAAGTATGACAAGTACTTGGCAAGCACTTGTGTCGTCTTCGATCCAACCGGTCCACGGGAGGTCGTTGAGGCAGAGGTGGTTGACCAGGCCAATAAGAGCATGCGGCGGATGTCTAGGCGTTGAGAGGCTATGAAGGACGTTGGAACCTGCGATAAGCTTCGGGAAGCCGGTAACCAGGCAATGATCCGAAGATCTCCGAATGGGGAAACCCGGCCCACTTTTGTGGGTCACCCGTACCCGAATGCATACGGTACGGGGGCGAACCTGGCGAACTGAAACATCTCAGTAACCAG
>JAQWRC010000177.1 GCA_029243925.1 Phycisphaerales bacterium | reverse complement strand
ACTCAATGAGGGCTTGCTTGAGCCAGTGGACATCGTATTGCCACGCTGCCTGCTGAATCCTGAGTGGAGTGATGATCCGGCGTCCTGTCCGGCGGTCGTGGGAGGCAATGTAGAGACCTCCCAGAGGCTTGTTGATCTGATGCTCAAGGCGCTGGCATACTCGGCGGGTGGGCAGGGGACGATGAACAACACGCTCTTCGGGACCGATGCCTTCGGGTACTACGAGACCCTTGGTGGTGGGCATGGCGCTGTCGACGGAACCCATGGTGCATCGGGCGTTCACTGCCACATGAGCAACACCAGGATCACGGACCCAGAAGTGTTTGAACATCGATTCCCGGTTCGGCTTCAGCGATTCGCCCTGCGAGAAGGCAGTGGAGGAAACGGGCAGTTCCAAGGTGGTGAAGGCCTGGAACGGATCATTGAGTTTCTCGAGCCGGTGTCGCTTTCAATGCTGACGCAGCATCGGACGGAGGGTCCGTTTGGATTGCATGGAGGTGCGGGTGGGGCATGCGGCGAGCAGTTCATCACGCGTGCAGATGGCACGGTCGACGTGCTGGCTTCATCTGATGCGCGCGAGATGCAGGCGGGCGATCGACTGACGGTTCGGACTCCCGGTGGAGGCGGGTGGGGTGCGCCGCAGGGCGGCTGATCACATTCGTTCCACAAGACGATCGATGAGGAAACTTGACTGCTCCAGCGCGGTGCTCGAGAAGGGGCCGAAGAACGTGCCCACTTCATTGAAGAGCTGGTGAAACGCTTCGCGGTCACCTGCGGCGACGGCATCGTGCACTTCTCCGGCCGCTTCACGGAAGGTGCTCATGACCTCATCGTAATTCGGGTTGGACATCTCGATCGATGCGTAGAGATCTGCGGACTGCGCAAAGTGACGAGCCGTCATGAGCAGTTCCATGTGATAGATCGGCGAGGTGAATTTGAGCGTCTCCTGCACCGAAACATCGAGTCGCTGCATGGTGCGTCCGAGGACTTCTGTCGAGTAGTGGGTGAGGACCTGAACGACGGCCATGGCACGATCGTGTGCTTCTGGGGTGCTTTCGAGCAGAGTCAGCCCGACTGCAGACAGCATTTCAACGAGCCATGCGTGCCAGTCGAAGTCGCCGACGGCACGCGCCGGGGTCAGCACCATGCGTTGCCCCTGCAGGGAATGCAGCGTCGGTCCAAACAGCGGGTGGGTACCGATGACGGAGCAGTCGGAATGCTCCAGCATGGCCTCCACGGGATCATGCTTGATGGAAGTCAGATCCATCAAAAGCGTGTCCGGGCTGCAGGCGGGAGCGATGTCTTTGATGACCCCAAGGGTGGATTCGATGTTGACGGAAAGAATCACGACGTCGGCCTGAGCAGCTGCTGCTGGTCCAGTGAGTTCAGTGTCGGAGTCCACGATGAGGATCTCGTGGCCCAGCATGGTGAAGAGCCGGGCAAAGCAGCTGCCCATGCCCCCCTTGCCACCGATGATCGCGACAGTGCGGGGCGTGATGTCGGCAGGTACTGCCGCTTTACGCTGAGCCTGGCGGTCCCGGCTGGCCCAGAGCATGACTCGGAAGAGGCTTTCGATGACTTCGCCACGAATGCCGTGTTCATCACCGAGCGAGCGGCGGTCGGCGAGCAGTGCGGCTTCACGGCCTGGATCCTTGATCGGGACTCCTGTGGCTCGTT
>JAQWRC010000073.1 GCA_029243925.1 Phycisphaerales bacterium | reverse complement strand
ATCGGCACGGCCAAACCCACCGCAGCCGAGCAGGCGGCCGCGCCTCACCATCTGCTGGACCTGATTGAACCAAATAAAGCCTTCACGGTTGACGACTGGCTCACGGCTGCACGGACATGCATCGATGACATTCGGCTTCGCAAGCGGTTCCCCATCATTGTCGGTGGGACAAATCTGTATGTGCAGTCACTGCTTGGAGGGTTCATGCAGGGTCCGGATCCGGACCCGGATGTACGTGCGGAGTTGAACGCGATGGATGCAACGCAACTTCGCAGTGAACTGGAACGTGTGGACCCCGACGCGGCAGAACGCATTCACCAGAACGATCGTCGCCGCACCATACGGGCCCTTGAGGTGCATCGACTGACCGGCGAATCTATTTCATCACTGCAGGGGCAGTGGGACGCGGCCCGACCGCCTGAGGATGTTGTGTTGATTGGCCTTGAGTGGTCTGCCGAAGCAGTCAATCGCCGCATCAACAGTCGAGTGCGATCCATGATGGATGCTGGCTTTCTTGAAGAAGTCACACACCTCCATGCGGCAGGTCGCCTGGGTCCACAGTCCCGGGAAGCATTGGGCTACAAACAACTCCTGGAGCACCTTGACGGGCAGCTGAATCTGGAAGAGGCGATCGAGCAGATCAAAATCAGAACTCGCCGATTTGCCAAGCAGCAGAGGACCTGGCTGAGAAAATTTCGACAACTTTGGGGTGGATGCTGGATTGAGGCCGAGGGCGAGGAGGCTCAAGATATTGCAAATAAAGCACTTACGTATATTTCCTCCCAGGCCCCATAGCGGCCCTATCTGGGCGGATTTGCTGCCGATGCTAAAGATCAAGGCACCATTTTTCCTTGACAGGCTCTCCAAGGCCGATACAACACCCCATCTATATATGCGTTGAATCAGCTCGATCGAGCCGAAACAGTCCTCAGCACTCTTTGGTTTCAAAATACAGGCATCAACAGATTTCAAGACATGAGTAAGCAACTCGTCATTGTGGAATCCCCGGCGAAAGCCAAGACCATCAACCGCTACCTCGGTTCGGAGTATGTGGTTGAAGCATCCGTTGGGCATGTGCGCGATCTGCCCAAGAGCGCCAAAGGCCAACCAGTACCTGGGGTGGATCTGGACAATGACTTCACCCCGTCCTACGTGGTCTCACCAGGCAGCAAGAAGGTCATTGCGAATCTGAAGAAACTCGCCAAGGCCGCAGATGAAATCTGGTTTGCAACAGACCTCGACCGAGAGGGAGAAGCCATCGCATGGCACCTTGCCGAGGAACTGAAGATCGATCCACTCAAGGCCAAGCGTGTCGTCTTCAACGCCATCACGAAGAAACAGATTGAGCAGGCATTTGCGAACCCCCACGGCATCGACATGGATCGCGTCTACGCACAGCAGACACGGCGCATCGTCGATCGAATCGTCGGCTACCAGGTTTCACCTCTACTGTGGAAGCGGGTCGCCGGCGGCCTGAGCGCCGGTCGAGTGCAATCGGTCGCCGTCCGCATGATCGTAGAACGTGAGCAACTGATTCGCGCCCATGTCCCCGATGAGGAATGGAAAGTCAGCGGCTCCTTCGCCATCGATACCACGAAGCGCGACACGCTTCGAACTGGCTGGGAACAACTGGACGCCCCACGTGAAGATGGCAAGCCCATTACGCAGAAGGAACGGAACCGCTGGCTCCGTGACAACGGAGGACTTGCTGCC
>JAQWRC010000176.1 GCA_029243925.1 Phycisphaerales bacterium | reverse complement strand
TTCTGGGACTCTCTGTTGCCAGAAAGGCCGGAACGATCTTTGAAAAAGCACTTGTGCTCGGTGTCATACTGACCATTGGCCTGCAAGCGTTGATGAATATCATGGTGGTCGTCGGGCTTGCACCGACCAAGGGCATCGCCCTGCCATTGTTGTCTTCCGGAGGGACTGGCTGGCTGCTTGCAGGAGCGGGGATCGGGTTCATCTGGGCGGTGGATCGTGCATCGCACGCCGAACTGAATCACAACTCCATACATCCCCTGCCAAGGCCCGCCTGATTCGATGCCCGGCACGTTCCTATTCGCAGGTGGTGGTTCAGGTGGCCACATAAGTCCCGGACTTGCCGTCGCGGAACGACTGCTGGAACACGATCCGAATACACAGTGTCACTTCATCTGCTCGGATCGTGCAATTGATCGCACCATGCTCAGCCAAGCGGGAGTGGCCTTTCAACCCATGCCCGCCCGCGGGCTTGGTCGTTCACCACGTGGCGCATTGCGTTGGTACCAGGGCTACAGAAACACCATCAAAGCCATGCGCCAGGTCTTCCGTGACACATCCGTCGACATGGTGCTGACACTTGGCGGCTATGTCGCAGCGCCCGTGGCCACCGCTGCCGCCCAGCATCGAGTACCGCTCATGCTGCTGAATCTCGATCGTGTCCCCGGCAAGGCGAACCGGCGAATTGCGGCACGCACGACGAATCGATTTACCGCCGTTCCACTCGTTCATCCCAAATCAGGTTGGGAAGTTCTTGGCATGCCGATACGCCGCAGTGCGATGGCAAGCGCATCCGCAGCGGACTGTCGGACCGCACTGGGCCTGGATCCAGATCGCAACGTGCTGCTGCTCACAGGCGCCTCCCAAGGTGCCCGAACACTGAACACCGTCATGCCACGCATCGCAACAGAACGACCACATGCATTTACGAACTGGCAGGTACTTCATCTGTGCGGCGATGCAAGCATGGTCGAACCACTACGCGAGCAATGGAGTGACAGCGGTGTCGATGCCCGTGTCGTCGACTTCCTGCATGAGATGGGCCTTGCCTGGGGCGCTGCAGATGCCTGCGTCAGCCGTGCTGGCGCATCCTCCGTCGCCGAAGCACACGCCAATGCAGTTCCAACGATTTTCCTGCCGTACCCATTTCACCGAGATGATCACCAGCGATTCAATGCCGAACCTCTTGTTGCAGTCGGAGGGGCCATATTGGTCACGGATGAAATCGAACCGGATCGCACCGCCACGACGCTCGGCGACGCTTTGGAGCCCCTGCTGCAATCAGCCCAACTTCGGCAGCAGATGCAGCACACGCTCCAAAAGGAAGCGTGGGTGGATGCCGCAGACGTCATTGCTCGGCATCTGCTGGATGCAATGTCCGAAAACAGCGTCGCTCAAGGCTAAATGCATCATTTCTGATGGCGAAGTCGACCCAGCGGAGTACCATTGAACATGGTCGGTCGAGGCCAGTCATGACAGAAAAAGCGAAGCACAACTCCACAGCACCCTGCGTCGTGCTGGTGCCCCCGGGGCATTCACTTGATGATCGCCTCCCAGAGGTGCTGGTTGAACGTGGATGGTCCCCTCGCGTTGAGCAGGACGCTCGTTTGGCCATGGCGGAGATCTGCCTGCTGCGCCGGGAACTGCGTGTCCAATGCGCCTGGAACGAGTCACCAATGGAATGGCCTGGACTGATCGTCGTCGATCCCCGCGCTCTCGCCCACTGGGAACCGTTGCTGTCAGCAATGGAAACGCACGTGCCCGACATTTCGATCTGGGGATGGGACGGCATCGATCTCGTTCGAATCCATGACGGGCGCATCGAAGCGGAGGAGCATGTTGCCCCCGCACCCTCTCCGGCATCACTGCCATTCCGACCCGAACCGCTGAGCCACGATGAAGTCTCCATGCTGCTCCACGGACGCGGAGATACGGAGACGCCATGAGCACCGTGCCCACTTCAAGAGCATCACGGCGTCAGGTCATTGCCGTCGGACCGGCAGCGTTCGAAGCCGAAGGAATCGTCCAACCGGCAGATTCCATCTTCGAGGCACTCGGCACCATCGCGACCTGCACTGCATCACGGCCTGTCGACGCCATCCTGCTCTCGCCTCATGAACATGAAGCTCTTGACGATCTCGTGCATGCCGCACAAGCAGTGCGGCGACTGGATGCAACCGTACAAATCGTGTTGGTAAGTGCACAACCACTTGCCCCCTCGATCGCCGACCAATTCGATGCGCATCTCGCACCGCCAATCGACGAATCGCGACTCATGGCCGTGCTCGATGGATCACCTGCGCCACAGCACACGGCATCTGCAAAGCCGGTCGTTGTTCCTCCCCCCGAACAGGCACAGGAAGAACCTCCACCTACGCCGGCTGTACCCAATCAGACACAGGCGGACGTGACTCCGTCACCGACCTTGAACCACTTGGGTGATACCGACCTTGTGGAAGCCATGTTGCACGATGCACGCGGCGTGCAGCCAATTGCCATTCGCCTGATTCTCCAGCAGACCGGCTGGAGCGATTGTCGCATCGAGCCCGACGGTGATGGAGCAGCCATTCGATTCGGCAACAGCGAATTCGGACAACTTGTTTCACCTGGTCAGGATGAAGCTGCGCTGCGTCCATGGGCCAACTGGTTGGCGAGATGGCTCGCGCTCGATGAAGCACAACGTGAACTTCGAGACATGGCATTTCGGGATGAACTGACTGCCGCATGGAATCGCAGGTACCTCGCCTCATTCCTTGAGGAGGCACTGGAACAAGCCAAGAAGCTTCGGCGCCAACTGACGGTGCTCGTCTTTGATATCGATGATTTCAAGTCCTACAACGATCGGTTCGGGCATGCCGCCGGCGATACCATTCTCCGAAACACCGTACAACTTCTGAGTTCTGTCATTCGTGAAGGTGACCGCGTATGCCGAATCGGCGGAGACGAGTTTGCGGTTGTCTTTGCAGACCTGCAAGCTCCGCGACAACCAGGCACCGCTCATCCAGACACAGTGGAAGCGATCGCTCGGCGATTTCAGGAACGAGTCTGCGCAATGCAGTTCCCTGAGCTTGGCCTCGATGCTCCAGGAACACTGAGCATCTCCGGCGGACTGGCGTCCTTTCCGTGGGATGGTCATGACGGGGACACCTTGATTCGCATGGCGGATGAACGTGCACTGGCTTCGAAACGACGTGGCAAGAACTGCCTCACCATTGGTCCTGGAGCCCGTGCAGACTGGCCGGACATGTGACTCCTTCGAGTATGGTGATGAGCGGGTACATCCACCATGCAACGTATTCTTGTTCTCAGTGATCTTCATCTCGGCCTGCCGGCCCGGCGCACGCCGACGCCAGCCATGCTGCGGCCACTGTGGCAGGGATGTGATCACCTTCTCCTCAATGGCGATACCGCGGAGTTGCATGTCCCCTCGATGAATGGGCCAGCCACGGATCAACTCGCGACCATGCAGCGGTTCTGCGAAGAAGATGGCGTAGGACTCTCACTGATCGCCGGCAACCACGATCCCTTCATCAGTCCTTTGCAACGGTGTGCACTGGTGGATGGACGTGTACTGGTCACCCACGGGCAGGTCATTCACCATCGCGATTCGAAACCACCCGTTGAAGGACAGATCCTCGAGATAGGTGATGCCAGATCGCTTTCGGGGCGGCACAGCTTCACCCGAACGATGTACGACGACGCCATCAAACGATCATGCACCTATACGCCACCTGAGCACGAGTTGCAGGCTCCCCAGACACTGCGCGATTCCATTCCCTGGAGTGCGTCAAAGCCGTTTCTCGTACTGAAGATTCTCCGATACTGGCGTGCGTATCCTGGATTCGCCGACGCGTATCGGCAACGCGTGCAACCCGATGCTCGAGTTGTCATCGTCGGACATAGCCATCGAGACGGCGTTTGGCAGTTCGACGATTGCACGGTGCTCAATACCGGAAGTTGGACATGGCCAGGGCGACCCCATGCTGTCTGCATCGAAGGCACCACGCTCAGAATGCATGCCATACGTGTCCGCAAGGGATTGGCTGAACTTGTGACTCCGCACCGGTTTGAAATCAACCTTGCTCAGAGCTGAGCTGAGTCCACGTCGCACCGGTTCGAGAAACGGGCGGACGGCCCAACGCGCCTTCGATCCAAGCCGATGCTTCACGAACAGCTGGCATGGCGACCCCGGTATCCACGCCGAGCATCTCACAACAACGAACGAGATCCTCGGTCGCGAGATTTCCTGACGCACCTGGAGCATATGGGCAGCCACCGAGACCACCACACGACGTATCAAAGCTCCGGACGCCCAGTTGCATGGCATGCAACGCGCAGGCCAATGCAGCATGGCCCGTATCGTGAAGATGCAGAGTGACCTCCGCCGGAGACACATGCGGCGCACAAGCGACAAGCAATCGCTCAATATCATGCGGGGTTGCGACTCCGATGGTATCGCCAAGATCGATTTCATCGACACCAAGATCAAGCAGTCGCACCACGACATCAACGACCGCAGCAGGGTCGACTGGGCCTGCATACGGGCAGGCCACCGCGCAACTGACGTACCCACGGACCGCCTTGCCCGCGATGGAGGCTGCACGCACCACGGGAGCAAATCGGTCAAGACTCTCCTCGATCGTGCAGTTGATGTTCTTGTGCGTGAACTGTTCGCTGGCAGCAGTGAAGACCGCGATCTTGTCTACATCCATCGCCTGGGCCCGATCCCAACCAGCTTCATTGGGCACCAGCGCTGACCTGACGACTCCCGGAACGCGATCGATTCGACTGAAGACGTCATCCGCATCGGCCAGTTGAGGAACCCATTCAGGATGCACGAAGCCGGTGACTTCGACTTCAGCGACGCCACTTCGCTGCAGCTGATTGATGAATGCGATCTTCACTTCACTCGAAACTGGAGTGGGCTCATTCTGAAGTCCATCTCGTGGACCAACATCAGTAATGCGAATGGACGAGGGCATCGACATGGTTCGCATGGTAAGGCGTCAACGATGCCGTGGTCGAAACTCGATCAATCCTCACGCCCGGCACGGCGAAGAACCACCACCAGAAAGGCCCCCATGGCAATCGTCAGCAGGGCGCCAAAGCCCAAAAGGACTATTTCCCAGATTGAAATATCTGCAAAGAGTGCGTTGGTTGCGGTCATGGCGAGGACTCATCGGCTTCCGTCCATGCGGGCAAGGCTCCCGTCACCGCATCGCATGGATCCCCTTCATCGTGAATACGAACCACAGTGCCAGGCTCGGATTTCTTCGTCCGGAGCATCGCCATGGCGACCGGCGTTGCGCCGAGCATGGGCGCAAGCGCGCTGGACGTCACGACTCCGATTGGTTGACCCATCGCGCCATCAGGGTCGATTGCCATGACCTGCGAACCGGAAACGGGTAACGCATCCCCCTGCAACTGCAGCCCACGCAACATCTGACTCGGCTGGCCGAGGTGCTCCATGCGTGCCACGATTTCCTGTCCTGGATAGCAGCCTTTGGTGAAACTCACATGGCCCGGTACCAGGGTTGTCTCGTGCGGAAGTGAGCCGGGCCCGAAGTCGATGTTGCAGATTGGAGTTCCCGCTTCGATGCGGGCCATGTTGAATGCATACCATCCGACCGTTCCGCAATCCAGCGCGCCCCAGACCGGAACCACATCTTCACACCGAACGAACAACTCGAACCCGGCGGCGCCGATGCGATCACGTCGAACGACATGAACAGGCCGGCCATCAAACTCCAGGGTCATCGTGCGCATGCCCTCCAGGTGCTCGAACAAACTCGGAGCAGCCGGACCATGCACGCTCAATCGATGCCACTGCTCCGTGGCATTCGTCAACTGAACATCCTCGGCAAAGAGGAATCCCTCGAGCACTTCCACAACATGCTCCGCCTGATGGATGTCCACATCAATGAAAATGCCCTCAGCCGTACCAGCAAGAAGCAGATCGCCCAGAATGCGTCCTTTGCGATCAACGAGAAACGTCGCGGCCGCATCACCAGCGGAAAAGCCGGCCAGTTTCTGCGTCAACATGCGATCTAGAAAATCGGCTGCGTCGGCACCTTCGACTCGAATAGTCCCTCTGGCAGCCTCATCCACTCGCCCACGGTCGCGCCGCAAGTGCGCATATTCGCGCTCGACAGATCCGAGTGTCGCGAGAATCTCACACGCGATTGCTCCGTCGGAGGGGCCCCAGGGAATATATTCCGGCTGTGGTGTCGAGACCACCGAACCCGTTGCTGCTCCGGGACGGTCGCTGTCTGCGACAGGTTGTCGGTCGCCGAATGCGAGTTCGGCTTCCTGCTGATGTTGTTCACGAAGTGGAGTCACTGACGTCATAGGACACACAGGGTAACGAAGTAGGATCAGTGTGAAGCAGCAGCATCCACGAG
>JAQWRC010000173.1 GCA_029243925.1 Phycisphaerales bacterium | reverse complement strand
GCCGATGTCGATTGCCGAAGGCTACAACCCCGTCGCAATGAATGTCGTCACGCTTGAAAGCGGACCGCATTTGGCCGTTGTTTCGAATGAGAAGAGGGACTACCTCGTCGAACTCATCGACATGCAGGGCAATCGCGAAGCCATCGAACTGGGATCGATGAGCCGTGCGCCTGACACCATCATGGCGGTTGACGCAGATCAGGATGGGCACACCGACCTTCTGCTGTTCACTCGCGACAAGCCGATGATCATGCTGCATGCCGTTGGTGAGCAGGCGAATGAAGACGATGCGACCTTCGTCAAGATGGAAAAAGACGACATGGGCCAGTTCGGGCTCGTCGCCAAGGCCGCTTCTGACAACACCACGGTCTTCGACATCGATGGTGATGGCCAGCAAGAACTGCTGGTCGCGGATTCCAACCATGTCCGTGCGGTTCGCTATGAGGCGGATCCCACAGATGGCAGCAGCCCCGGCTGGCAGGTCGTCACCCAGTTCAATGCAAATGATCCAAACACGAAACTCGTCGCACTGACGACGTTGAAGGATCGAATCATCGTCGCTGATGAGGAAAACAATCGTCTGGTCATCTTTACGGCCGACGAATCGGGCACCTGGAGCGAGACTGAATCCCTTACCGTCCGCGGATTTCCACTGGGAGCCATTGCAGGCGGCCAGTTCACCGGAGACGAGACCGACAGCATTCTTGCGTTCGGTGACGAAGGCTTCGCCGTCATCCGTCTGGAAGGTCAACGGCGATCACTTGCAGAAATCGAATCATGGCGAACCGATGAGGAACGCCGCCAGTACTACCAACTTGCCACCGGGGACCTCAACGCCGACGGCTACATCGACATGGTTTCACTGGATGCAGGCGAGCAGATGTTTGAACTCTTCACGTTTGATCATGGCGGCCAAATGTTGCACGTCACGAACTTCAAGATCTACGAAACTCGGCTGTTCAGCCGTGGCGAAGGTCGCGAATACCAACCTTCACAGATCATGATCACTGATCTCACCGGCGATGGCGCACATGACGTCGTCATGCTGATTCATGATCGTGTACTGGTCTATGTGCAGTAGCGAAGCGTGAATGAAGGCGATCAGCGTTGATCGATCGGCACATAGGACGCACCGTGTTCACCCGTGTACTGGCAACGAGGACGGATGAGTCGATTGTCCTGATGCTGCTCAAGCGTGTGGGCTGCCCAGCCCGCATTCCGGCTCATCGCGAAGACCGGGGTGAACAGATCGATGGCCAGGCCCAGCGAGAAATATGTCGTCGCCGAGTAGAAGTCGACATTCGGATGAATGCCCTTGGCGCCGACCTCGCGATCCATCACATCCTGAATCGTCGTACTGAGCACGAAGAGATCCCGGTTCCCCGTCTCTTCTGCAATCCGTTCCGCGAATGTCTTGAGGTACTTCGCACGTGGGTCGAGCGCCTTGTACACCCGATGGCCGAAGCCCATGATCTTCTTCTTGTTCGTCAGGCAATCCATGACGAATGGCTCGACTTCGTCAATACCACCGATTGACTGCAGCATGTGCATGACACGTTCATTGGCACCACCGTGCAAGGGACCCCGCAGGGTACCGATGGCAGATGTCAGCGAGGAATACATGTCACTCTGCGTGGCGATGGTCACCATGGCGGCAAACGTCGATGCATTGATGCCGTGATCCGCATGCAGGATCAGGCAGACATCGATGGCTCGAGCACTGGCCTCACCAGGCATTTCCCCATTCAGCATCCAGAGGAAGTTGCTTGCCATGTTGAGATCGCTTCGTTCCTCAACGACTTCAAGCCCACGGCGAATCCGGTCGAACCCGGCGATGATCGCCGGAGTCTTTGCGAGAGCACGGACGGCCTTGCGGCGTTCTGATTCGTAGGACTGATCATTGCAGTCGGGATCTTCCAAGGCCAATGTTGACACCATCGTCCGAACCACATGCATCGGAGATGCATCAGCAGGAATGGCGGCCAACGCCTGAAGCATGTAGTCGGAAAGGCCATATTCGGCTCGAAGTTCGGACTCGAATGCGGCGAGTTCTTCGCTGGTGGGCAGGCGGTCGTTCCAGAGCAGGAACACCACTTCCTCAAAGGTGGAATGTCGAGCAAGATCATCGATGTCGATGCCAACGTATTCAAGCACACCCTGCTGGCCATCAATGAATGATTTGGTCGACTCACCGATGACGGTGTTGTCGAGGCCCTTGTCAAGGTGCATGGTCGTAGTCGCATCCGGCATCGGCGGCAATCCCTCGGCGAACTGATCGCCGTCTTTGTTAGAACAGTCACTGCATCTCCTGCACCGGCCTCCGAACTCGGAAGCGAAGCGATCGATCTCTCGACCTCATCAAGTCCCACCTCGGTGCAAGAACAGCAAGTGTAGGCCGTTTCTCTGGACATTTCAACGCACCACGCTCTCAGAGTCACCGTCTCAACGCCCCCTGCGGCGTCTACACTGTGCCAGCATGTTCATTCCTATTGGAACAGATCGGCCGACGCGACGCCGCCCACGCATTGTGGAAGGCCTGATCATCGTGAATATGCTCGTCTATCTGGCCGGGCTGATGACCGAATCGTTTGGATTCGGCTCATTGGACGAACTCATGCAGCGATTGGAACTCTCCCGCGGAGACTTCCACATTCTGAGCCTGTTCAGTTATCAGTTCGCACACAGCCCTTCGGACATCCTGCACCTGCTGTTCAACATGCTTGGCCTGTGGATCTTCGGGACCGCCCTCAATGATCGCCTGGGGCACCTGAGTTTTCTCGCCTTCTACCTCATCGGCGGCGCCGTCGCTGGCATTGCGCACATGATCGATTCCCCCGCTCCAGTCATCGGCGCCAGCGGATCCGTGTGCGCACTCATCGGCGGGTTCATCGCCCTCTTCCCGCGCAGTCGCATTCGCCTGCTCGTACTCTTTTTCATCATCGGCATCTTCGAAGTCGCAAGCCTCTGGGTCGTCGGCTTCTACGTGCTCATCGACTTTGTCGGATGGGTGGGACCATCTGATTCCCCCGTTGCATATGTGGCCCACTTTGCTGGGTACCTCTACGGCTTCTTCCTCGCGCTGCTTCTGCTGATGACGAACGTGCTCCCGAAGGATGATTTCGACGTGCTTCATCTTCTTCGTCAGAAAAGACGACGTTCACAATGGAAGCAGGCGGTCAAACATTCGCAACAGGGTGTAATTGAAAAGCCAAGTGCACTGAACTCAAAGGCCCAGCAGCGAATCCATGATCTCCGCACCGAACTCAATCAACGCATACGCGATGAAGACTGGGCCGGCGCAGCCACAGGCTGGACAGCACTGGGCACGGCCGATGACGACGTCTGTCTCCCCGAAGCAGCGCAACTCGAGCTGGCCAACCGTCTCTTTGCGACCGAGCATCGACTGGAAGCATCCACTGCATACGAACGTTATCTCAAACTGTATTCAAACTCGCCCAAGATCTCTGAAGTCAAACTGATGCTCGGCCTGCTCTATGCACGCGATCTTCAGCGTCCCGGCGAAGCCGTCGCACTTCTCGAATCCGCACAGGCTGACTTGACCGATGAAGGGCAACGTACACTTGCCCGCACGCTGCTTGCGGAACTGGAATCAGCACCATGACCAGTTTTTGGAATACCCCCGACCCCGGTCGAACTCGGATCAAGATCTGCGGGATCACAGATGAGGCCATGGTCAAGGTCGCCGTCGATGCGGGGGCCGATGCGATTGGATTCGTCCTCTCCGAGAACTCCTCCCGATATGTCGACTGCAATCAGGCCATGCAACTCGCATCAATGCTTCCGGAGCATGTGGTTGCCGTCGGCGTCGTTGTCGATGCTGATCCTGAACTGCTCCGCATGTGGTCGCCCCACTGGATCCAACTGCATGGAAATGAAGCTGAAGCAACCGCCCAAGCCTATGGCGGCCCAGTGATCAGGGGCCTCCCATTTGATGCCGCTTCACTTGCACGCTGGGACACATGCGATGCCATCGACCGACTGCTCATCGATGCACAGTCTCCAGGCAGCGGAGCCCGCTTCGATCACCATGCGCTGTCAACGATGGACTCGTCGCCCCGCACCCCAATGATCGTCGCTGGTGGACTGGACGCGGATTGCATT
>JAQWRC010000208.1 GCA_029243925.1 Phycisphaerales bacterium | reverse complement strand
GCACGGGCAACACGAGCGCCGTTGGCCCGAATCGCGTCTTGTCCGGAGCGGTCAGATCGGGGTCTCCATGAATCGCGGCAAACGGCAACTTGTCATTCTGGACCGTATAGACCTTGCGATCGAGGACCTTCGGAGCAAAGTAGAAGCTGCCTGTCACCGGCATGACTGAGTAGTTTTTTCCATAGCCCATCTTCTGGGCAATCAGCAGCGAGTGCGCCCCGGCGGAAACCACTACGAATCGGGCATGGAATGTACGACCCTTGCACTCGACTTCATAGCCGTCATCCACCTTCTTGATGTGCTTGGCCTCCGTCGAAAGATGGACCTCCACGGTCTTGCCCTCGGTCGCCTGCGCCGTGGACACGAGGTGATCCGTGAGCTTGCCGTAGTCCACGGCATATCCCTCGGGATTGTGGATGGCGGCAATGGTCTCTTCCCGCAGCGTTCCATCGATCAAGGCCACGTTCGGTTCGAGCTGCGCAATCCCATCCGCATCAAGCAGTTCGATGGTCGGGAAGAGATCCTTGAACTCCTCGCAACGCTGCTTCACTGTGGCGACTTCTTCGTCACCGACGCCAAGCAGCATCTTTCCGTAGCGATGGATCATCGAATCATCCTTGGCCACATCGAGCGCGTAGGTCTTCGTCAACCCGGATGCCGCTTGGACATGAGATGCTTTTTCAAGGGAATAGTTGGTTTCGATGTCCCCCTCATGCAACGTCTGACTGTTGTTGTGCGCGTTGGAATTGAGGGCGTCGAGGTGATCGCACTTCTCGATCAGACAGACGCTGGACACATTCGTGAAACGAGACAGGAGATACAACAGTGAGCCGCCACTGATGCCACCGCCGATGATGAGGACGTCGCAGGATGAGCGTTCCATGATCTTGATCTCCGTTGCTTGGAACCGACCGGCAGTTTACACGAATCGTCGCATGTATCTGCACCTGCTACACTCGACATGTCCTCAAGGAGCCCACGCATGTCCATGAACATCATCCGACTCTACACCGGCGATGACGGTGAATCACACTTTGAAACCACCCCCCTGGACATGCATGCCCACGGAGACGTGGTGACCATGTCGGACCTGATGGACTGCCATGAAGTCCAGTTTGCAGAAACCTCTTCAGGGGGTGGATACGACTGGCACACCGCACCGAGGCGCCAGTTCGTGATCACCCTCAGCGGGACGCTCGAGTTTGAAAATCGTGCCGGCGAAACCCAGATGATCCGCCCAGGAGACATTCTGCTGGCTGAAGACACAACCGGCGGCGGACACAAATGGCGGCTCGTGGACGACCAGCCATGGCGACGATGTTACGTCCATCTTGAACCGGAAACGTCGTGAACGATCCAGATCGAGCACGATTCGACCGGCTGCTTGATGACGCGCTGCCTCAACTTCCGGCATCGCTTCGCAACATGCTTGAACAGCTGCAGCTGATCGTAGATGACGTGCCAGAACAAAGCCTCTTGAACCAGATCGATGTTGACGATGCCACGGATCTGTGCGGGCTGCACAGCGGCATCCCATTGACTGAACGCAGTGTCGAGGACGCTCCCACCCTCCCGACGAGCATTCATCTCTTCCGAGAAGGCATCGTGAAGATGGCTGGTGGCTGGGAGGAATGGACTGATGACGACGGCGAGCCCATGGGCGGCGAAGAAATCGTGCAGGAAGAGATCGTGATCACGCTGCTGCACGAACTGGGCCACCACTTCGGTCTCGATGAAGACGACCTTGAGCGACTGGGCTACGCCTGAACTGGTGGATGCATAAAGCCCCGTTCCAAACGGGGCTTTGCAATGGGCGATACAGGACTCGAACCTGTGACCTCACGGGTGTGATCCG
>JAQWRC010000152.1 GCA_029243925.1 Phycisphaerales bacterium | reverse complement strand
TACTCCGCCCTTGCCAACTTCTGGACTACTTGCTCTCTACGATATGAATGATACTAATTCATATTCTGGTAGTGGAATGCCCACCAGCAAGGCGATGATCGAAATCACGACCATCAGTTCGACAAGGGTAAAGGCGCGGGTACGGCGATTCATTGGCATCACTCCAAGTGTGGGGCGGATCCCCCGATTCATGGATTCGCGTTACTCATGCGACGGGATCCGGCCAGATCATCATTGCGACGCGATTCCTGCGTGGACCAGCAAGACATGGGGCCGTGGTCCGTACGAACCATATTGAGCTCGTTACTACCTATAGAATTGAAGATGTGCCCGTTCTTGTCAAATAAATTCAGTCTTGCCAACGATAAATGGCAACAGGGCCCCGTAGGGCCCTGTTGGGATTTGCACGTAGAGATCAACAGATCGAGGCGGCCTTAGTTTTCCGCAATCACGTCTCTGCCTTCGGTGAGTCCACCGGCGGTATGGGTGTGTCCTGACCAGTTGCCCCAGTCAGTACGGCATTCCACGAAGAAGCCATTCTCTGCATCGCCAGCGACTCCACGGTGCCAGAGGCCTTTGTAGCCAGCCAGTCCGTTGGCGGAGTCATTGCCATCGGCGACGACGTAGTCGTGCTTCTCGGCATCTTCGGCCTTGATGAGGTCAACATGACCGTCAACAAAGCATGCAACCGGTGCAGAACGCCAGGAGGCGTTGAAGTAGTTGGGGTAGCAGCCTGAGTAGTCCCAAGTGGAGTCATCATTGCTGCCTGCAGATGCGTGGTAGGGAAAGGCTGAGTCAGCCCATCGAGGACCACATTCACCAGTGGTGAGGTTCTGCATCCAGTGCATTTCCATGAGGAAGGTCTTCAGACTGGAGTACTTCGACTGGGCCGACGTTGCGGGACGGAATCCGGCGGGGATGGCCATCGGATCCGTAAAGGCTTCGGTGGGATCTTCGTTGTCCGTGGGGAGCCGATAGCAGGCCGGATTGACCATGTTCGGTGGCGAGAAGGAGTAGCTCGAGGGCTGCAGCAGGAACGGAATGTCGATCGTGCCGTCGGCCCCTAGGATGTAGGCCGTCGAGCACATCGTGCCGTCATCATCCCAGCACTGCTGCAGTGCGCGTTGCAGGATGCGATCCTTTGGAGCCCAGAACGCCTTGTGGTAGCACTTGTCTTGCATGTACTCGGCGATCTGTCGCGTGTTGGGGTATCGCCAAGTGCCGGTGCGGGCAAAGCCACGCTGTGACGTCGTCAGGCCCGAGCCGAAGCAGTAGGGGACGATGTGGTCGGCTAAGAAGGTGAACCAGTGGACACCGCCATCTTGCCCGCAGGCTTGAAGGCCTGGAATGATGGTGATCTTGTCTCCGGCCTGACCCTGATTTCCAGACCAGTAGCGCGAAGTCCACTGATTGATGGCTGTGGCGATTGGCAAGCCCGTCCATGAGCCATCGGGACCTGCAGACAGATTGGCCGGTGTTCCGGTCCAGGGCATGCCCTTGTGGTCGTTCTCATAGAGATTGGTTGCGGTCTTGACGTTTCGGATGTTGCTCTTGGACTGGCCGATCTTGGCATTATCGCGAGCTCGCGAAATCGCTGGCAGCAAGATGCCCACCAGCAAGGCGATGATCGAAATCACCACCATCAGTTCAACAAGGGTAAATCCGCGGTTTCTCATCAGTTTCATCTGCGCTCCCTGCTCCGGATTGATTTCCGGTGTTTGTTCGAGATGCTTCCATCCGGTCAATGGTTCAGATCTCATTTACGTTCCCTTGGCAACCAGAGAAATGGGCCGGGGTCAGGCCGAAGGGTCAATGTCCAGCATCAGGTACTGCAGCCGAACTGTCAATCATCAAACCAAGGAAATCGCTTGAGAACAGCATGAAAGAGGCCCACCCCCATTGGGTGGGCCTCTGAATCAAATACTGGTTGAAATGGCCTTAGTTTTCCGCAATCACGTCTCTACCTTCGGTGAGTCCACCGGCGGTATGGGTGTGTCCTGACCAGTTGCCCCAGTCAGTACGGCACTCCACGAAGAAGCCATTCTCTGCATCGCCAGCGACTCCACGGTGCCAGAGGCCTTTGTAGCCAGCCAGTCCGTTGGCGGAGTCATTGCCATCGGCGACGACGTAGTCGTGCTTCTCGGC
>JAQWRC010000126.1 GCA_029243925.1 Phycisphaerales bacterium | reverse complement strand
TTGTTGGCGCTCACGCTCCACGCCCGTTGTGCGAACCATTCGTCGTTGGGTCCCAAAACAGCCTCCTGCGGAGCTCCCGCCTGCATCAATGATTGTTCGGCGAGCGAGCTTCCGACCACGAGTCCGACACCACTCGCCGCCGCACCCTTGAGGGCGGTACGCCGCGAAATCCTATTCTCCGGATCCTGCATGATGCTGAGTCTCCTTGTTTCGGTCGATGTCGGAAAGCCAGGTACAGACACGCTCATCGAACGCACCGAGCCTTCGCCGGACGTATTCTAGCCGATGAATCGCGGGGCCATCCCGATCTCGAGAAATCTGGAGCTCGTCTCGGGAAGACGGGAGGCGTGGGACGCGGTGCGGGTAATCGTCGGGGCAACGAGTCGAAGACACGGGACGTTTCCAACGTGAATATCGGGCGTTCGAATCGCCTCACCCGCGTTCCGGCACGGTCTTGCACCGTGCCGCACAACCCCGCTTTACGGCGGGGTTTGATTTCAGGGATGGACCGGACCGTCGGAAGTTCAGTTTTTGCTTGCCCGCATATCACACAGTGATACGGTAGTTGGACTGATGTGACATTGAGCCTCTAAGGTCAACACGTATGAACACGATCAAAACCGCCCTATTTCTTGCCACGATACACCTGTCGGTAGCTGCTGCCGCCGGTACACCGCCCGACATCCTGTTCATCGTGATCGATGACACCGGAATCGATCAATGGGCTAGTTTCGGCTGGGATGCCAAGGGAGTCCAGCGAGCTCCAGATACCCCGGTGCTCGATGCCATCACCTCGAGTGGTGTCGCCTTCACGAACTGCTGGGCCATGCCGGAATGCTCCCCAAGTCGGGCGGCGTTCTTTTCGGGTCGCTTACCGATGCGAACAGGAGTCGAAGCAGCGATCACGAATGGGCATCTCGCCACGAGCCAGTTGAACACGGCCGAGATCATGACTCCAGCCATTCTTCAGAAGGCAAACTACCAGTGTGGATTTTCCGGCAAGTGGCACACCGGCGAAGTGCCATTCGATGAGGCCCAGCCAGTGGAAATGGGCTGGGATGCCTACATGGGCAACTGGTTCGGCTTCGTTCCCGGGATCGATACGACTGCCGGACAACAACTCACTGCACCCCTGGATGCTGAACATGAAAATGGCTGGCTGCCATGCAGCGTACCACTTGGTGATCCATACAACTCCAAACATCGCGGCCCGTGCTGCCTTGATGGAACCACATGTGTCGAAGACGTCTCCGGCATGGATTGCCTGGCCATGGGCGGCACTCCCCTGGTCGAACTGCAGACCGATGAGTCGGGCGTATCCGTCGCGACATTCCAATCTTCATGCAGCGGCGGCTGCGACGACATCCTGTTCGGTGAAACCGACGATGGAGAGAACAACGCACGGAATGGGTTCTGGGTCTGGGGTCGCCAATGGTCCGATTCAACGGGAGACGACGGTCTCAACGACTATTACCACGGGTCGATGCTCACTGACACCACCGACTTCGCCATGGAATGGCTCGAGGAGGTTGATCCTCTCGATGAGCCATCGACCGATCCGTGGTACCTCGCGCTGCAATACAACACTGCTCACGACCCAATCATGCCTACCTCACCGCGGATGATCGAACGCATGGAGGTCGACGGCATCGACACCGCATCGCTGGACTGCGGCAGCATCCCAGGCATCAAGACCTTGTTTCCATACATGATCGAAGAAGCCGACATGGAAATCGGAAGACTGCTTGAAGCCCGCGGACTTGGTTCATACTCCAAGAACGGCGACTTCGAACTTGCTGATCTCGAAGCAGCCAACACCGTGATCGCCTGGATCGGCGACAACGGCACGTTCTACTCCTCGACGCGACTTCCATTCAATCCCCTGCTTTCAAAGGCAACCATCTACCAGACCGGCGTCTGGGTTCCGATGGCCGTCGCAGGCGCCGGCGTGGCCCAGGGAAGTGTCGACCATCCAGTCAATGCCGTAGACATGTTTGCATTGTTCGCCGAACTGGGAGGCATTGATCTGGAAGACGCGATGCCGGATTCCCACACGCTCGATGCCCACTCGATTGCACCGTATCTCTCCAACCCAGAAGCACCGGGCATTCGAGTC
>JAQWRC010000107.1 GCA_029243925.1 Phycisphaerales bacterium | reverse complement strand
CAATCGGCCACCGGGAGCCGTCTTGCCAAGGAGCCACACATGGGCCCTATTGAAATCATCGCCACAAGTATCGGCGGCATTGTCGTTCTGTTTACGCTGCTCTACCTGCTTCAGTTCGTAGGGCTGTACGTGCAGGCATGGGTCTCTGGCGCGAAGGTGGGATTTCTCGATCTAGTCATGATGCGCTTCCGAAAGGTCAAGCCACGCATCATCGTAGAAAACAGAATTACGGCCAAGAAGGCTGGGCTCGACATTCCGACCGCCGTACTTGAAGCGCACTTCCTTGCTGGCGGGCGGGTCACCAATGTCGTCCGCTCGATGATTGCTGCCGACAAGGCGCACATCGAACTGCCTTGGGAAACATCGGCCGCCATTGATCTTGCTGGTCGCGACATTCTTGAAGCGGTGCGCACGTCCGTGAACCCGAAGGTCATCGACTGCCCGGATCAGGCAACCGGCCGCTCAACCATTGATGCGGTCGCCAAGGACGGTATTCAGCTCAAGGCCCGTGCACGCGTCACCGTGCGAACGAACATCGCTCGGCTCGTCGGCGGTGCAACCGAGGAAACGATCATTGCTCGTGTCGGCGAAGGCATCGTCTCCACGATCGGTTCTGCGGAAAGCCACCTCAAGGTACTTGAGAATCCGGACAACATCTCGCGGACCGTGCTTGAGAAGGGGCTTGATGCCGGCACGGCGTACGAAATCCTGTCCATTGACATTGCGGACATGGATGTCGGCGAGAACATCGGCGCAAAGCTTCAGGTCCACCAGGCCACTGCGGATGAAAAACGATTCCAGGCGGAAGCTGAAAAGCGTCGCGCCATGGCTGTCGCGCAGGAGGCGGAGTTCAAGGCCGAGGCTCAGAAGAACAGAGCTGTCGTGATCCTTCAGGAAGCCGAGATTCCAAAGGCCATGGCGGATGCGTTCCGCAGTGGCCACCTTGGCGTGATGGATTACGAGCGTCTGAAGAACATCCAATCGGACACGTCAATGCGAGGTTCGATCGCCGGCGACTCTTCCACCACGACTGGCGGGGCCTGAAAGGCACACCACCCCCGATTCGATCGCCACTGAAGCGGTGATGCGCTGAAACCAGCCATGGTTCCCGTATCATGCTGTTTCCGGAGATTCGATATGGACGCAACAACCTCATTGGTGGACCAGCCTGCAATTCTCGGCGGCACTGCGGCCATCACGCTCAGCCACGACGATGCCTGTCGCTGGCCGATCATCACGTCGGAAGACGAGGAGGCTGTCCTACGCACCTTGCGAACCGGCTCGCTTGGGGTGAGTGAAGAGACCGCCGCACTGGAAGCGGATTTCCGTGAGTGGACCGGCCGCAAATACGCCGTCGCCCACTGCAACGGCACCTCGGCCATCTTCGGCGCGATGCATGCATTCGAACTGGAAGCCGGCGATGAAGTCATCGTCCCTTCAGCAACCTGGTGGTCGAGCGTCATGCCGATCCTGCACTTTGGCGGTGTGCCGGTCTTCGCTGAACTCGAAGGCGACTGCCTCGGGCTTGATCCTGAGGACATCGAGCGGAAGATCACGGATCGCACCAAGGCCATCGTCGTCGTCCACCTCTTTGGCATGCCTTCCAAGATGGACGAGATCATTGAACTTGCCGAGCGATACGACCTGAAGATCCTGGAAGATGCCAGCCATGCGCACGGCGCAACCTACAAGGGCCGCATGATCGGCAGCATGACTGAGGCCGCCGTCTTCAGCATGCAGGGCAACAAGTTGCTGCCTTCGGCCGAAGGCGGCGTCTTTCTGACCGACGACGAGACGATGTACGAAGCCGTACTTCGCCTTGGGCACTACGAGCGACTGTTGGATCTGACATCCATGAACAAGTACCTCGCCGCCACCGGGTTGGGGTACAAATTCCGCATGTCCCCACTGTCAGCTGCACTCGGTCGCGTTCAGCTTCGACATCTCGACGAACGCAATGCGATTCGAAACGCAAACTGCATCGAACTGGGCCAGCATCTTGAATCACTGGGCATCCAGGCATTCCTTGCTCCTGAAGGCGTGGAACGCACCTACTTCGAATACCTCGTTCGCTACGACGAAGCCGCCACTGGCCTGCCCATTGATGACTTCACCCGCGCAATGCAAGCTGAGGGGGCTCAACTTTCTGCGCCTCGCTATCCGCTTCTGCACCAGATGCCCGTCTTCACCCACGGCATCTGGAAATCCATCACCAGACTTCCTGATGACGGCGACCTGCGGGAGTACGACGAAAACGATCTGCCCGGAACAACCGAGGGCAATGGCTCGCTCATCAAGTTGCCGGCGTTCCCCAACGAAGACCACGGGTTGATCGCACAGTACAAGACTGCATTTTCGAAGGTCATTGCGCACGCCGATGCGTTGCCACGAGCGGACGCATGACCACGCCAGATTCCAAGCCGAAACCCCAACAGGCCGTGCTGCCTGATGCCGATGTCATCGAGCGTCGATTTCGTTCCATGCGCGCCTTGCTGCTGCGAGCGATCATTCACTTGACGCTCGATACGTTGAAGTGGCTGCTGGGGGCCAAGTGGCACGCGGAGGGGCTCGAGCATCTCGAGCATCTTGACGGCCCGTTCATCATCGCCTCGAACCACTCGAGCCATGCTGATACGCACGTGCTGCTGCGTGTGCTTCCACATGGAATGGGCTCGCGTACCGCAGTCGCCGCGGCATACGACTATTTCGGAACGACCACGAAGCCGTCCATGAAGCGATCCTGGATTCAGTTGGCCTCGGCCGCCGGGTGGCACGCATTCGGATTTGATCGCAACGAGCAGTCCATTCGATCACTCCGCACCGCCTCCCGCCTCATTCGCAATGGATGGAATCTGCTGCTGTATCCGGAAGGCACGCGGAGTCGGACTGGTCGCATGGCCTCATTCAAACCGGGCATCGCGGTCATTGCGAGACTCAGCCGCTGTCCGGTGGTGCCGGCATGCGTCGTTGGTGGTGGCGATCTGCTCCCACAGGGCAAGCTCCTTCCACGGGGCGCCGAAGCGCGGGTTCGATTCGGCGTGCCAATGGAGCCGCACCCC
>JAQWRC010000097.1 GCA_029243925.1 Phycisphaerales bacterium | reverse complement strand
GGCCATCGCGTCGGCGGATCCATATCGATCTTCCGGCTCATTGGCGCTTGCCTTGTCGCAGATGGCGCTCAGCGTCGCTGAGTTGGCGTCGCAGAACAACGCTGCTCCAAGTCGACCCAACGCATGGACATCTCCGAGGGTGTCACACGCGCCGTCATGGGCTTCTGGTGACGTGCAGTCCGCTGAACTCGTTCCATCTGGTTTCAGCGTCAGGCTGTGGGGAAGATCAAGTGCCCGCGCGATACCGACGTCAAGCAGCTGTGGGATTCCATTTGCTTTAACCAGTACTGTTTCCGGCCGCAGATCGCCGTGGATGATTCCAGCACGATGCAGTTGTGCTACGGCAGTGCAGATGCGGTGGAACAGATCGATTCGGGCATCGGTCGAAAGCCCGCTTGCATTGGCATGCTGAAGCAATACGGGCGAATCACAATGCACACTGACCGTAAAGGGCTGGCGGCCGCGACCGGTCTCGGCTGTTCCTGATTCAAGTACGGTTGCGCACTCGGGCAATGCCAGGCGCAGCAGTTGGTCACCCAGTACCTGGAAGCGACGAATAACACCCCCATGATTGGTGGCGGCGCAATAGAGGTCGAGGCGGCATGGAGCTTCTGAACGTTCCTGCTGGACAAGATACGCCGTGCCCAGTTCGCTTTCGCAGAGGACCTCAAGGATGCGATAGGTTCCGATGATGGCGTCTGTGCCATCAGTTCGCGTGGTCAGATTGAGTTCATCATCGGGGCCGCTGGTGAGGGCATGTGAGGCGCCGGCCGGAGTCGTCAGCACATTCTCGGCCGATTCATAATGATCGATCAGAAGATTGACTTCGTCACGCAACTCGGGATCATTCCCGCAGGTGCGTGCGATGTAGTCTGATCGGGCGGTGCCGGATCGATCGATCGCTTCGCTGAAGATCTGCTCGGCGTGTTGGTGGAGGTCCTGGCTCACGATGCTCCCCTGCGCGTTGTCCCAGCATGGAACTGTAGGATTTTCTCCGGGTAGGGTACGCGCGTCAACAGCAAACACCTCGGATCATCGCAGAGAAGCTCTTTGAGGGGTTTCCTGCTCAGAGATACGCTTCTGCCGGCGGAGGAGCCACAGCCCATGTCCAAATGAGTGCGGCCAGACAGCAGGTGGCCACGACTGCCATGGAGAGCAGAACGGTGGTTTGCGGCCGATTCGTGGGGACCAGTGCTCGAGCTATGACAGTCAGGGGGAGCGCCAGAACGACAAGGAACCACGCACCGATGGGAATCTGATCACTGGCGTCATAGGCCATGCCGTATGTCGCGATGACGGGGACCAGAAATCCAAGAAGCAGGTGGCCACCAATTCCGAGTGAAGAAGGCCGACGCAGCAGTGTCAGGACCCCCAGACCAGCACATGCGGCGGACATCGCGCCGGCAATGATGGCCAGTTTCGCGAAGTTGGCCTGCAGGATCAGGATGGACAGCGTGGCCAGAAGCAGCCAGCCAAGCAGTGGCAGTTGGAGGGCGGGTCGGCGAAGGACTGAGGCGCGTCCAGCAGCTGCGACAAGCAGGACTCCAATGCCCAGAAGCATGCGGTCGAGCGGTGTGATCTCCGAGGCTTCAGGAAATCGCAGTGAGAATGTGATGAAGGCAATGACGAGTTCGGGGGTGAATCGCAATCGGCCTTGCAGGGGAAACAGTCGTGCCGTAACTCCCAGCAATGTGCAGGCTGCAACTCCGGGCACCAGCCAGTGCCAGCGTTGGGCTGGAGGCCATGCAGGCCAGCCTTCCTGCAAGACGAATGCAAGAACGAATGCCAGACCGAGGGCAAGTGGGAATGGCCAAGCGGGTGGCTTGGCATGCCATGGCCGAGGGCCGGACCACCAGCCCTGAATCAGGATGGCACATGCAAGCAGCACGGGAAGTCCGATGAACTCCATTGCATCGGTAATACTCATGTTGCCTGACCCCGGATTCGATTCACTTGGCGATTGCCTCCATGGCCACGATGACGGTTACATCATCCCCAAGCGCGCCATTTTCAATGCCGTAGTTCATCTCATGCATGCTGCGCTTGATGGTGAAGGAGGTCTCAAATCCGACAACGGTGCCGCGGCGTCCTTCAGAAATCCCTGTTCGCACCATGTCGACCGTGATTGGGTGCATGGTTCCATGCAAGGCCAGCTCTCCGGTGACCCGGTACACATCCGGCTTGATCAGTTCGGCTTTTGAACTCTTGAACGTCATGGCGGGGAACTCTAGCGCGTTGAAGAAGTCCGGGCTTTTCAAGTGTCCGTCAAGTCGCTCATTGGCGGTATCAACGCTGTCGATGGCGATGGAAACATCAAGCGCGAGCCCATCCTTGCTTCCCGGGGTGTAGGTGATGGTGCCGGAGACATCATTGAATCGACCGTAGAAATTTCCTGCTCCACGATGCAGCACGCGAAAGATCGCGGTTGAATGGACCGTGTCGATCACAAAGTCACCTTGGACGGCTGGCGCTTTGGACGCCTCGTCCGTTGGCGTATCTTGCGTTGTCAACGCGCCGAACATGAGTACGGAAAGGCCAAGGGCAAGGATGATGAGAAGGGAGTTTGATTTCATGTGTATGTTCCTGTTGTTTAATATTCTTCGACCGGGAGGCCCATTCCACTTCGATCAGGATCTGCAGGGCGTACTGCGGGGACGAATGGCTGCTCTTCGATGGCCTGGAGCATCTGGGCAATGGCGACATCGAGTTGTGGATCACCGCCATCGACCATCAACGAGGGATCGGCGATCACTTCGATGTCCGGATCGACGCCGTGGCCTTCGACACCCCATGTGCCATCATTTTCATAGAAGCCAAATCGCGGGACGGCAATATAGCCGCCGTCAATTGGGCCGGGGTTTCCGGAGATGCCCACGAGGCCGCCCCAGGTACGTGTACCGATGAGTGGCCCGAGGCCTGCTTGACGGAAGAGCCAGGGGAACATGTCGCCGCCAGAACCAGCCCGCCCATTGATGAGCATGCATTTGGGCCCGGAGTGACTTGCCTGGGGCACCTTCCAATCCTTCCCGTCACGGAGTGCGAACCAGTTGGTGATGGGTCGGTTGAGCAGTTCAATGAATCGGTTGGGAAGTTGGCCGCCACCGTTCCAACGCTCGTCGATGATGAGCGCGTCCTTTCCGGATTGCCCATAGAACTGACGGTAGAGATCGTTCTGCCCGTTGACGCCGGTATCAGGCACGTAGATGTAGCCGACTCGCCCGCCGGACGCTTCATCGACGTATGCACGATTCTGTTCGATCCAGGCGCGATAGCGGATGCGGCCATCGTTGCGTAGCGGTTTGATGATGACCTTTCGCGCTTCATCGTCAATCGCCGGATTGGCGTTGACCGTGAGCTCGGTATGTTGCCCTGCGGTACCGATGAACGCATGGTGTGGGTCAACGGCAGTGTCGATTGGAATGCCGTTTACTTCCAGCAGGTAGTCTCCCTCATGGATATCAACGCCGGGCATGCTCAATGGCCCGCGTGCATCCGCGTCCCATGGTCCGCCGCTGTGAATGGATTTGATGCGATATGCACCGTCGGCCAGTTCGAAATCCGCTGCGAGCAGGCCTACTGGAACATTGCCGCCTCCAGAGTCCATGTCGCCACCGCCTCGGTATGCGTGTCCGACGTTCAGCTCAGCGATCATTTCGCCGATCACATGATTGAGATCTTCGCGACTGACGACGTCAGGCAGCATGGCTGCGTATTGCACTCGCATCGCATCCCAGTCCACGCCGTGCATGTTCTCCACGTAGAAGTAGTCTCGGAAGGTTCTCCAGACATCATTGAAGATCTGGTTCCACTCTTCACGAGGGTCGATGACCACGATCATGCCGCGTGACTTGGCCGATTTGGCGCTGCCTCCGGATCCGGCGTTTCGGATTGACACGGAGCCCCCGCGTCGGTGGGCGATCTTCTTCCCGTCAGCGGACATCTCGAAGCGGCCCATTGATGCGCTGGCTGATGAGCCTTTGTCATCGCTGTCGGTGATGTCGTACGTGTGGAGTTCACCGCCCTTGAGATAGAGCAGTTCATTGGAGTGGTTCACGGCAAGGTTGCCGTACGAGCCAACTCCAGTGGGCAGAAGGATGGCTCGCGATTCAATATTGTCGAAATGGATTTCGACCGGCTTGTCTTCGTCGTCATCCTCTTTGGCGTCATCACTGCCTTCGCCGCCTCCATCGCCATCAGCATCTCCGCCACCGGCGCGTGTCGCAGTCATGATCATGGTCATGCCTTCTTCAGACCGCTCGCCCACCATCGAGTTGCCGTCGATTGTGAAGATGGTTGCCTCTTCCGTGTCATCACTGGACATGGACAGTTCATTTGCGGACGGGTTCCACGTCCCTTCCAGTTCCTGTTCGCCGATCATGTCGATTTCAACTGTGCCGGTGACGGAAAGATCTTCGGACATCTTGAGGATCATCACGAAGTTGATCGTGGGGACTTCCGCTGGAGCGCCGATGATTTCAACGCTGCCGTTCCAGGTGCCGCTGATGGGATCATCAAAGAAGAGGAACAGCGGATTGAGCGAGGTGGAGCTCAGTTGCTGACCGATGCGAGTGGATTCTTCGTCGCCATCGGTGTCCTCTTCATCCTTGGAGTCTTCATCCGCGTCCTTCTCGGATTCCTCCTCGCCTTCAGCATCTTCGTCACCCTCAGTTTCTTCTTCTTCTTCTTCTTCTTCTTCCCATTCAACCTCATCGAATTCGACGGTCCAGAGCGCATCCATGTCGTTTCGTAGGGCGACGGCGTAGAGATTGCCGGGCTCGGTGTAGATGAAGGTGCCGTCGACCGGGGAATACTCCGGCCTGAAGGTCCGCCCGCTGGTGAAGTAGAGGTAGTCGCCTTCGCGGTCGAATGCCGGTGAGGCATCATTGAACATGTCGCTGGTGACGCGGTGGTGTTCATCGGCATCGGTGTCGTAGACCCAGATGGAGGACATACCGTTGTCGTCCGTGCGGTCATAGGCAATCCATTTGGAATCATGCGACCAGCTTGTGCTTGGGCGCTGCGCAAAAGTATCACTGACAATATGCCTGCGATCGCCTGAGGCGATATCGATCATGTGAACGTCGCCAGCCTTGCCGGTGTAGAGCAGCTTCGTAGAATCAGGACTCCAGGACGTCGCGTGCTTGAACGGTGTTCCATCACTTGTCAGCTGCCGACGATCGCCAACCCCATCGGACTGGATGAGGTACAGCTCATACTCATCGGATTCATCGCTGAAGTAGGTGATCCACTTGCCGTCAGGACTCCACATTGGATCCCGCTCAGCCATGCCTGCAGTATTGGTGAGATTCCTCGCGATGCCTTGTTCACTTGGCAGCGACCAGATTTCGCCGCGGGCTTCAACTGCGACACGCTTGCCTTTGGGCGAGACGGCGAAGTTTTCGATCGAATCACCTGTGTCGATGCGGCGAGTTCGAACGGATGGCTTGTCGCCGGGAATCGTGACGTCGACGGTTCGTGTCGTGTCCGAGGCGAGGTCGAGGACATGCAGATCAGCACCATTTTGAAAGATGATTTCACCGCCGCCGTCGAGGCCAGGCCCGATGGATGGCCAGAGCACGTCGTATTGATCGTAGTTCGTGACTTGTGTGCGGGTCCCACTGGCCATATCGAACTTCCACAGATTCAATCGATGATTCGAGCCTGCATCGGACAAGTAGTACAGGAGGTCGCCATGCCACATCGGTTGCGTGTCGGTACCTTCCCAGTCGGTGATGCGCATTGCATCGAGGCCATCGAGATCCATGATCCACAGATCAGATGCCATGCCGCCGCGATATCGTTTCCATGTTCGACTGTCGCGTGAATGGGGTGTGTAGGCAAGAAGTGATCCGTTGCCGTGGATCGCAGCCGCGGCGCCGTACGGGACAGGCAGTTCGTCGGGCAGTCCGCCATCGGCATCAACGACATACAGTTTCTGGTCTTGGCCAAGTCCCTGATAGTTTCGCGCTGCAAACAACAATTGGTTTCCGGTCCAGTCGCAGAAGTCCTCTCGGCCTGGATGGTGTGTGACGCGGTGGGGTTGACCGCCTTCGGCTGGAATGACGTAGATATCGAATCCACCGTCGTAATTGCCGGTGAATGCGATTTGGGTTCCATCTTCATTGAAGCGTGGTCGGCCTTCGCGACCAGCGGGACTGGCCAGTGGGCGAGCTGCTCCACCTTCGCGTGGCACGATCCAGAGATCATTGGCATAGGAGAAGACGATGTGGTCACGTGAGATGTCAGGTGAGCGAAGCATTCCGGCATGTGGCTCAGCAGCAAGCGATGCCGCTGATGGGCCCAGAAGACTCGCCAGCAGGATCAGGCAAAAAGTGTGGTGTCGCATCTCATGTATTCCTTCGCTTCAACAAGGGGTAGAGGGCAAGGCTTGACGCCGTGACAGATCGAACAGGGTAGGCGAGATACGTCTGAAAATGGACCCTGTGGAGCTTGAGATGGGTTTCTTGGGGGCTTGTTTCGAGCATTTGGCGGTTTTGAAGACATCAGGCAGAACCACCAGTCCCTACAGACCGTACGTATTGGGGC
>JAQWRC010000015.1 GCA_029243925.1 Phycisphaerales bacterium | reverse complement strand
GCCGACGGCGAGTGATTCATCGTTTGTGCATCAGCGCCAGCCCATCGCCGATGGGGACGAGGCTGTAGTCGACCCGTTCGTCGTCGAGCAGGAACCGGGCCAGTTCGCGAGTGGCGACTGTTGATTCGTCGTTGCAGGATGCGTCCGTCACGTCACCGCCGCGGAACATGTTGTCGATGCAGATGATTCCGCCGGTACGCAACAGCTGCAGGCCGAGTTCGTAGTAGTTCAAACTGTTTTCCTTGTCGGCGTCGACGTACATGAAGTCGTAGTGTCCGGCTTCCGGTTCATCGAGCATGGTGGTCAAGGTGTCCACCGCGGGTCCGATTCGTGATTCGATCCGGACATCGACGCCGGCCGCCTTCCAGGTCGCCATTGCTGTCTGCAGGTGCTCGTCACTGATGTCGCAGGCCACGAGCCGTCCATCATGGGGCAGGGCGTGGGCGACGGCCATGGCGCTGGCTCCGGTGTAGACCCCGACTTCGATTGCTCGGGTTGCTCCACTGGAGTGGGCAAGAAAAGCGAGAAACTGGGACTGCTCCGGAGAGGTCTGCATGCCACCGTCTTCAAGCGTCGTGTTGTGCTTACGAAGGGACTTGTGGGCCTCGGTGTCCCGAAGTGAGTGCTCCAGCAGCCAGTCATGCAACTGGTCGTCAACCTGAATTGTTCGTGCGGACATCATGAAACTCCTTGGCAGGAAACCGTATCATCTCCGGTATGACACGTGAAGGCGAACTCGACGTTGATTCGCTGGTTGGTCGCCTCACCGCGTCCAGTGATGAGCACCATCGCATCCAGCATCTTTCGGCCACCCACCTTCCCAATCGGGATGTGGTGCTGTGGATCCTCGAACAGCTCCACTGCGTGCTCTATCCGGGTTTCTTCGGCCCACGCAATCTCGATGAGGATTCACTTCGCGTACATGTGACGTCGGTGCTGGAGGAAGTCCGCAGCGACCTGACGGCGCAAGTCGCCGGTGCCCTGGGGTACCAGAAGGAAGCGGGCGATGAGGAATGCCGCGTTGCGGCGACTGACGCCGGCGCGATCGTGTCATCCTTTCTGGAACAACTCCCTGAACTTCGCCGACGATTGAGTCTGGATGTTCAGGCTGCATATGACGGGGATCCGGCGGCGCACCATACGGACGAAGCGGTGCTGTGCTATCCAGGCATTCGAGCAATCACGGTGCATCGCATCGCGCACGCCTTGTGTCGTCTGAATGTGCCGCTCATACCTCGCATCATGCAGGAGTGGGCGCATGGCGAGACGGGAATCGACATTCACCCCGGAGCTGCGATTGGCGACTCCTTCTTCATCGATCATGGGACCGGTGTCGTCATTGGCGAAACCACATCCATCGGCAATGGTTGCAAGATCTATCAAGGTGTGACGCTTGGCGCAAAGAGTTTCCCAAAAGACGAACGTGGCCGGCTCAAGCGAGGCGTGAAGCGTCATCCAACCTTGGAGGACAACGTGACGGTCTATGCCGGAGCCACCATTCTTGGGGGTGACACCGTCATCGGAGCAGGATCCGTTGTCAACGGTGGTGTCTTTCTCGTCAAATCGATGCCGCCGAATCACGTTGCGCAAGCCCCGATCGTCGAGATCACCTTGAAGGACCGTGGCGATTGCTGAATTGCATGGAAGGCCGCTTTCAGGCGCAGTCTGTTAGAATGGTTCTTTCAGCGGTATAGACACGCAATTGGGGCACACATGACTGCACACGATCCATTCAACGTTCGTCAGACGCTCTCGACGCCACTTGGTGATCGGGCAATCTGTTCTCTGGAGGCATTGGAGGCTTCTGGACGAATCGGGAGCCTCTCGTCTGTTCCATATTCCATCAAGGTGCTCCTTGAATCATGCCTTCGCCATTGTGATGGGCACACGGTGACCGAGCAGGATGTGGAGACGCTTGGGCACTATGACGCCTCGAACGTGCAGCCGGTCGAGATCCCATTCATTCCAAGTCGTGTCGTGCTGCAGGACTTCACCGGCGTACCGGCCATCGTCGATCTGGCCGCCATGCGCTCCGCCATCGTTGATATGACGGGTGATGTCGCCAGCGCTTCCAAGGTCAACCCGCTGGTTCGTTGCGATCTGGTGATCGACCACTCCGTCCAGGTCGACGCATTCAATTCCGAGACCGCGCTCACGATCAACTCGAACAAGGAATTTGAGCGAAACCAGGAACGATATGAGTTTCTCAAGTGGGGGCAGTCAGCCTTCGACAACTTCCAGGTTGTTCCTCCGGCGACCGGCATCATTCACCAGGTCAATCTCGAGTACCTGGCGAAGGTGACATGGGACAACGGCAGTGAGTTGTATCCCGATTCTCTCGTCGGAACGGATTCGCACACGACGATGATTAACGGGCTTGGTGTGCTCGGGTGGGGCGTTGGTGGCATCGAGGCGGAAGCCTGCATGCTCGGGCAGCCCATCTACATGCTGGTTCCCGAAGTGGTCGGATTTAAGTTCACCGGTTCGCTCCCGGAAGGAGCGACCGCGACTGATCTCGTGCTTCGTGTGACGCAGATGCTTCGTGAGCATGGCGTGGTCGGCAAGTTCGTCGAGTACTTCGGCCCCGGCCTGGCCAGCATGCCGCTGGCCAATCGAGCGACCATCGCCAACATGGCGCCGGAATA
>JAQWRC010000014.1 GCA_029243925.1 Phycisphaerales bacterium | reverse complement strand
GGGTATGTGCAATCCCGGGGTCATTGATGGTACGCCCGATCCGATGGCGAACTGGAGAACATCGCCGGGTGGCTCTCCTCTTGCATCGGATGTCGATGAAGACACGTTCTTTGACTGGACCTCGTCCGGAGGCCTGGTGGAAGCAACATCCGCGTGCAATGGAAATGGGCTGTGCCGCTCAACCGTGGGTGGTGCAATGTGTCCGTCCTACCGGGCGACCCGAGATGAACGCCATGCGACCCGTGGGCGGGGGAATGCGCTCCGTCTGGCGGTTACGGGCCAGATTGGTGCGGAGGGTGGTCCGGATTGGGATGACGCGGACACATTGGAAACGCTTGACCTGTGCCTTGGGTGCAAGGCGTGTCGTTACGAGTGTCCAAGCCACGTCGATGTCACCAAACTGAAAGCCGAATACGAGGCGCAGCGGTTCCGTGATCTGGGCCGTGTGCCTTTGCGAACTCGGTTGATTGGCCACATACGTCGAATCAACCGCATCGGATCATCGTGTGCGCCACTGGCCAACTTCATGCAGCGTGCATGGCCGTGCTCATGGTTGATACGGTCTGTCATGGGTGTGGCGCCTGGAAGGTCCATGCCGCGATTTGCGAGATCGATTCGATCATGGATGCGGTCGAGGCCTCACGACCCAGCGTCGCCAACAGTGCTGCTGCTTCCGGACTGTTTTTGCACCTGGGGAGAAACCGATGTTGCCAAGGCGGCCACCAGACTGCTCGAGGCATTTGGGTATCGGGTCGTGCTGCCGGATATGGGCTGCTGTGGTCGAACCATGTGCAGCACGGGCATGCTCGAGACGGCGCAGCGGACGATTGCTCGATCAGCTCGACGTCTGAAAGCCGCCCTCGATTCGACCGGCGCAGTAGCGGTCGTCGGTGTTGAACCGAGTTGTGTCACCGCATTGCAGCAGGAGTGGCGTGAATTGCGTACCGATGTGGATGCAGGCGTCATGGATCAGATCGCCGCCATGACAGCTACGGTGGAACAGTTCATCGTCGCATCATGGGATCAGCATCCCTGCCGCCCGAGATTTGATTCCACGGATGACGTCGTTCTGCTCCACGTGCACTGCCATCAGAAAAATCATAGTGAGGAGGTCGCGGACTTTCTGCGACGTTGCGGCTGCGCCGGCGTTTCATTGCTCGATTCCGGTTGCTGCGGCATGGCGGGATCATTCGGATATGCCAAGGAGCACCACGTGTTGTCGTTGAAGATTGCCGAGCAATCGCTTGGCACAGCGCTGCGGGCCAATCCTGATGCAATCCTGGCCGCACATGGAACAAGTTGCCGCCATCAAGTACACGATGTTTTTGATCGTGCCAGCATGCACCCGGTTGAACTGTCAGCAGCACGATTGTCGATGCCTTGAGGTAAAGGGTGCAGGTTCAGCCTGCAACGCCATGAGCAATCAAACGCCATCCCTGGTTCTGTTCGACATCGCAGGTACGCTGGTACGTGACACCGGTCTCACATTTGGTGCCTACCAGGCTGTTCTTGAGTCGAATGGGCTTGACGTTGACCTGCAGTGGCTGGGCGAGCGAATCGGATGCCAGAAATCAGCCGTCTTTGCCGAAGTGCTGCATGGTGCCGGCCGTGATGTGACGGCTGCAGATTCGCTGGCGGGTTTGTTTGCAGAGCACATCAATGCATCGATTGCAGACGGTCCGCCACCGGTGCTTCCTGGTGTTTCAGAAACGTTGTCGTGTTTGAAATCGCGAGGATGCATGTATGGGCTGGTCACCGGATTTCACAGAAGCACCGCCCAGCGTTTGTGTGCGGTGGGCGGTTGGACTCCGGATGTCATCGTTGGTTCCGATGAGGTGACACGTGGTCGTCCCGCTCCGGATCTGGTATTTGAGGCAATGCGACGCCTTCAGGTGGAGGAGCATGCGCTGGTTGCATCCGTGGGTGATACACCTCGCGACCTCGATATGGGCGACAGTGCAGGATGCGGGTGGAACATTGGCGTCACAACAGGGTCCTACTCAATGGATGCTCTGCTGGAACGCCCTCATACTGCCGTGCTCGACTCGATGCATACGCTGCCTGAAGTACTTGGGCTGGCCTGACCAGCAGGCAGCTCGCCGCTATGCTTTATGCATGACTCAGATTCGCCTGTTTCCCATTCTTCTTCTGGTGCTCTCGGCCGGTTGTTCACATGTGGCTGGCACTGGCCGATCGCAGTTGAACATGGTCTCTCCATCACAGGAAGCCGAGCTTGGGGCGGAGGCCTTCAACGAAGCGACGGCGGATGTCACCCTGATCACGAACGGTCCCGAGGCGGACATGGTGCGTCGGGTTGGACGTCGGATTGTCAATGCCGCAGAGGTGCTCTATCCGGACAGCATGGTGGAGGATGATCAGTGGAAGTTTGTGCTTATTGACGACGACTCGGTTCAGAATGCATGGGCCGCTCCCGGTGGAAAGGTGGCCATCTATACGGGCATCCTTCCAGTAACGAAAACAGAAGCGGGTCTTGCCGTCGTCATGGCGCACGAAGTGGCCCATGTGCTTGCGCATCACAGTGCTGAGCAGATCAGTCACGCCCTGCTCATGAACGGTGTCTTGAGCGCTGGAAGTGCTGCGATGGGTGATTCGGCAAACCGAGCTGTTGTCATGCAGGCTCTTGGAGTCGGTGGTCAGTACGGGGTCGCGTTGCCGTTCAGTCGACTGCATGAAGCCGAGGCGGATGAGTTGGGCTTATTCTTGATGGCTGAAGCTGGCTACGATCCCCGCACCGCCATCGCTGTCTGGGAGCGAATGGGCGAGTCAGGATCGGCACGTCCACCGGAGTTCATGTCGACCCATCCAGCTCCTGAGAACCGGGTGGAGGAGTTTGAACGCCTCATGCCTGAGGCCATGGAGCTCTACCACGAGGCTGAGCGGCATCGGCAACGTGCAAAGCAGTCTCGATAGCTTGTGGCGCCTCACGGCGAACTTGGTTTGTCCTCTGGTGGTGGCCCGCCGCGTCCTTCACCTGGATGGGGCGGTCCCCCGTGGGGGCGGCCACCGCGACGTGGTCGGCTTCTGAGGAACTCCTGCATCTGCTCTTCCTCTTGAGGTGACAGGAACCCGTCGCCATCATCGTCAAAGCGATCATGCAACTGGTTGCGTTTTTCATCCCGTTCGCGTCGACGACGTTCCGTGAATGCATTCGCTTCCTGCTGCTCATCGGCGCTGAGCTGTCCATCGCGATCCTTGTCGAACTGCTCCAGCATGCGATGCCCATCCTCGCCACGTTTGGATCGCCAGGTTTTCATGCGCTGCCCAAGTGCATGGCGTTGCTCTTGATTGAGGAGGGCCAGAAATGCTTCGAACCGTTCTGATCCAGCTCGTCGGCGTTCGTGCTGCAACGTTGCTTCCTGGCGGATGAGTGCGTCGATCTGCTCCATGTCCGGCGTTTCGGTCGCGAGTGCAGCAGCGATGGAGCTTTGGGTCGTCTCAATACGATGGTTGATGACAGCACTTTCGCTTTCAAACTCGGAACGCATTGCCTCGAAGGCTTTGCGTTGTTCTTCGTCAAGTTCCATTTCCGCAACGACGCGATTAAGTGTCGCCATGCGTGGATTCACGCTGGGACTGGCCGGGAGCCATTGCAATGCGCCGATGAGGAAGAATACGTTGAAGAGTACGGAGCAACAGAGCAGGAAGGTGAGTGTTGATTTGTTCATCGATCGGACTCCATGTTGACTTGCGTGGCGAACAATGAGTCGAGATCACTTGTTGTTTCACTTTGGAATACATCGAAGGTTGCCGTGGCGAGGAACTTCGCCTCAGTCATGCGGTAGTCGTGCGCGGTCTGTTGCCCGGCAAGGAAGCCCAGCAGGGCGAATGCGATTGCAGCTGCCGCTGCGGTCGGGACCAGCCATGAGTGGGACGCGGTGCCAATGCGTGCTACCGGTTCGATCGAATGTGGTGCCAGCAGGTTCGCGGGCAAACTCTTCAGTCGGTGAAGGGTCCTTTCGGACACCATTTCAGGCACGCACTCTTCACCGCATCTGACTTCATGCAGAAGTTGCCGTGCTCGTGGATCCCGAGCAAGACGTGATTCAAAGGCGGCGGTTTGAGTGGGATCAAGTCGGCCATCAAGCCATGCGGCGAAGTCGAGTAGATCCACGGTGGTCTTCTGATTGGGACATGAATCGACATACGCCTCAAAGAGGGCGCGTTCGTCATCGAAATTCGAGTCCATGTTCACATGCATATCAGACATTGATCGTTTTCCCTGTCAGTAGTACGCAGGATCTTCCTGCGGTATCCCCTGTATTCATTCTTGCTGCAGTATTCATTTTGAGACATCCCCCTCGTTTTTTGGCTGTTTAAAGTGGCTTCGGAGCCGTTCAAGCCCCTTGTGCTTCGTGCTTCGGACTGTCTGTTCATCAATGCCGAGGCTTGTGG
>JAQWRC010000377.1 GCA_029243925.1 Phycisphaerales bacterium | reverse complement strand
GCCGCTGCTTCGCATTCCAGGGAGCACCGCCTGAACGAGACTCTGCCCGCCGAGGACATGGGGAGTCAGTCCGGCGAGAAATGCTTCGGGCGCTGCCTCACTGGCCGGACCTGCTTTGGGCCCACCACAGTTGTGAACAAGAATATTGATCGGCCCTGTCTCGTCGATGTGTTTGGCAACCTGTTCACCGGCACTCTGCCAATCGGCAAGATCGACCTGAAGGCAATGATGATCGCCTTCAGGCAGTTGCGCCTTCACGTCCTCAAGTTTCTCCACCGTACGGGCCAGCATCGTGACCGCTGCCCCCTGAGCTGCCAGCGCCTCTGCGCACGCACGGCCAATCCCTTGAGAAGCCCCGCATACGAGAGCTCGTTGTCCGGCAAGTGATGTCTGCATGGTTCTAAATCTCCGTTAGCCCCGGTTCGGGGCGTGTAGACTCTACGTCCACGTGTCCGATCCCTCCACCCAGCCTGGTACCGCTGCTCGACTCGCCCGATTCGGGGAGACGATCTTTTCCGAGATCTCCCGACTGGCCGCAGAGCATGACGCCGTAAATCTCGGACAAGGATTTCCTGATTTCGATGGCCCGGACTTTGCCAAACAGGCTGCCATTGAAGCCATCCAAGATGGAAATAACCAATACGCACCCATGTCCGGGATCCCCGAACTTGGAGCCATCATCGCCAGCACCTTTCATCAGGAGACAGGGCTGGACATCGACCCGGCCTCATGGGTCACCGTAACCAGCGGCTGCACCGAAGCCATTGCGGCGGCGTTGGTGGGACTGACCAACCCCGGCGATGAGGTCATTCTGCTCGAACCCTATTACGACTCCTATCCGGCATGCCTGGCCATGACGGACGCCGTGCCCCGATTTCTGACGCTGCACGCTCCTGACTTCGCCATTGACCTCGAAGCGATGGAAGCCATGATCACAACTCGAACCCGGGTGATCCTGCTCAATACGCCACACAATCCCTGTGGCCGCGTCTACACCCGCCATGAACTCGAGGGGATCGCTGCACTGGCCATCGAACACGATCTCATCGTGATCATGGACGAAGTCTATGATCGGCTGGTCTTCGAAGGAGAACACATCTACATGGCCGGTTTGCCTGGCATGGCAGACCGGACCATCTCCCTGCGATCGTTGGGCAAGACGTTCTCATTGACGGGTTGGAAAATCGGCTGGGCCATTGCTCCTCCACACCTGAGTGCTGGCATTCGCGCAGCCCATCAGTTCTTCACCTACGCCGTATCAACGCCACTGCAATATGGAACTGTGGCCGCGCTCGCCGCACCTGAATCCTATTTCCAGGATTTCGTTGCCGACTATCGCCGACGCAGGGATCATCTCTGCGCCGCGCTTGATCAGGCGGGGTTCACGACCTACAGGCCCGCAGGAACCTATTTCGTCCTTGCCGACCACACGTCATTTGATCTTGGTGATGATGTGGCGTTCTGCCGCCACCTGATCAAGCACATCGGGGTCGCAGCCATTCCTCCCAGCGCCTTCTACAGCGTTCCTTCAGAGGGCAGGAAACTGGTCAGATTCGCCTTTTGCAAATCCGATGCCGTGCTGGAATCCGCCATCGAAAGGCTCGCCAGGCTCTGCTGAAGGCCTCTTCCAGCCCATGAGGCGGGTGGGGGAGCAGCGGGGGCCGTATCGCCTGAGAAGTTGCGGACTTGGCAGGGGAGGCAGAATCGCTAGAATGCTCGATTCCCGCATTGGGACGCTAGGAGCTTGAACGTGTACGCGATCGTCGAAGACAGTGGAACTCAGATCAAGGTGGCCAAAGGCGACCTGATCGATATTGATATCCGAGAACTGGATGCGAAAGCTTCCTCAATCACCTTCGATCGAGTCCTAGCCCTTCAGGACGGCGATGGCGCAGCTACGCTGGGCGAGCCGTATCTTGATGGCATCACCGTAACCGCCGACATCATTGAAGAACGTCTGGCCGACAAGATCGACGTCATCAAGTTCAAGCGTCGAAAAGGCTACAAGCGCAAGCAAGGGCATCGTCAACGTCTGCTTCGTGTCCGCGTGTCTGAAATAGGCGCTGCAAAGAAGACGACGAAGAAGAAGACGACGAAGAAGACCACAGCCAAGAAGACGACGGCCAAGAAGGCCGAATCCGAAGGCTGATCAGCCCGTCATCGCTTGACGTACATCGTCCGATCAAATGCATTTGTCACGATTTGACTCGTTGCGTCACGAATCAGCGTGGCCAGCTTGGCATCACACGTCCCATTGAACGTACCGCTCAGTACAGCAGGAGAGAGCAGGTCCACAAAATCGGTCGTCGATTCAGCCAACTGAAGCGCCGCAGAATCAATTTTCAACACCATCGATCCATCTTCCGGTTCACCCAAGGGGTAGCCAAATCCGCCCCCCTCGTAGATACCGAACTGATCACTGGAGATCACGATGTATCGCACCGAAATATTGGCCGCCTCATAATCGATCGGCGTATACCCCGGTCGTGGCGACCACAACAACTCAATATGAATGATCTGTCCATTCTGCACCGTTCCGGCGGCCAGATCAGCCACCGGGATGTCTGTGAGCCAGATTTCGCCCTCCACGTTCTGGCCCTCTGAACAAATTGCCGTTGTGTACGTGGTGGTGATGTACACGGGATCGATTGAAATCGATTCGACCCTCATGTCCGTACTGAATCCACCCATCCACTGGTACGTACTGTTCATGTATGAACAGCCGGAAAGCAGACCGACGAGGAGGAGATAGGTGAGACGCACGTGCACATTCGGATTGTAGGGCACTCCATTCCTCTTGTGTCACGAGTCGGCACTCCAATGCCGACTACCATGTCCATATGTCCGCAGATGATCTGAACAATACGCCTTCTCCAGCCTGGACCTCATCCGATCTCAAGGAGAATCCACATGCTGCCGGCGACAAGGCCGGTAGGGTTCAGAAGATGTTCGATGCCATTGCCGGACGCTACGACCTCAACAACCGACTGCATTCACTCGGGCGAGATCAGGCCTGGCGTCGTCGCACCGCACAAGCTGCCGTCACAGGACCCAACGACCGCATTCTGGATGTCGCCTGCGGCACCGGCGACCTCAGCGAAGCCCTGGCCAACCAGTGCCCGGCAAGCGTTCATGGAATCGACTTCTCACGCGGGATGCTCGACGTCGCCATTGCGAAGACGCACTCCAGAACCCGAAGAAGCGGGGTGCCGGTTCCAACCTATGCCCAAGGCAACGCAATGGAGCTTGATCTTCCAGATGCCTCATTTGAGGCCTGCACCATTGCCTTCGGGATTCGAAACGTCGTGGATCCTGCTGCTGCACTGGCTGAGTTTCATCGAGTGCTGACCCCGGGCGGCCGCTGCCTCATCCTTGAGTTCAGCGAACCGAGGAATCCACTGCTGCGCAGCATAAGCAACATCTACAATCGCAGAATCATGCCGTTTACTGCAACCATAATTTCAGGTGATCGCAGCGGGGCGTATCGGTACCTTCCCCGTTCAATGGAAACTTTTCTTTCGCCCGCCGAACTCGCTGACCAGATACGCGCAGCCGGATTCACGATGGATGTGCAACGACCCATGACATTCGGGATATGCACATTGAGCATCGCGCAGAAGTCATGACCTCTGCTTTGGACCGAAGCGAAGCACATCTTCGTTCTTTAATGGATTGATAAACAGCTATGCCATCTGCAAGTCCAGTGGGGTGATTACTAATTAAAATACATTTCCCTGTTTTAGGTAGGCGGTCGAGATTTTGTACAGATATTCT